>JBFMCL010000019.1 GCA_040754395.1 Nitrospirota bacterium
CATCCCGTTTGAGACAGCTACAAGGGCGTTGTTCCGCTTCATGCCAGTTGCAAACGCATTCATGTCATCAGAGGGAAATATGGCAACCTCGGGCATTCCTATGCCCGCCCTGGAAGCAAGTTCTCCTGTCGTTTTGACGAGCCAACGCTCTGTTTCACTTGCAGGCGAAGTGATCACCTGCGCCCTTGTAAGTCTCTTTGCGCTCCACTTCGAGAGCGCAAGACTTATGAATGCCCCGCCCATACCGAAAACAGCAGAAAATATAAGGAGAGACTGGTAATTGAGTCCGTACGCGGTCAGATAAGGTTCAACACCGAGAATTCTCAACACAATTCCCAGCACTATTACAATCGCCAGGTTGGTTATCAGGAAATATAGTACTCTGCGCATTGTTCCCTCCTTTTCCGGCAAAGAATTTCCCCGTCTTTCATACAGACCGGAATCCTGCCTGTTTCATCCTGGATTATTCGTTTAATATCATATCCAGGACTTGTTTCTGGATAGAATTTCCAGTTCCATCATTGCTCAAATGCAATGAATTCTGATTGCTGATCCTGTGGAACCGACAATGTATAGTGTAGCAAAAAAAGCGCAGAACTTCATTTCAATACAATGCCGAGAACCCAGTTGGCTATTGAAAAAAAACGATCATGCCCACAACGTCAAATAATGATGTAATCAGGGATTGTTTGCCACCGCCAGATCTATATGATGGCTCTTTTAACCCTTTCCAGATATTTCATGCTTGCTCCTTTATTTCCTCTATTATTCTTATTCGTACAAGGTCTGGCATACCAGGAAAATCGGTGATATGTTCAGAAATACGCTCTCAACACATACTCCAGCATCACTGGGTATTAAAGAAAGAACCGTTCAGAGCAATGGCAGAGCGCATTATTTCGATGAAGCGGTCCCTGTCATGATAGAAAAGGGGAATAAAAACATTCTCCAAATTTATCATAAAGCGATGAGGCATCCTTAGACCAAGTACTGCTCCGGTTTCTCGGTTTGCATGCTGAATCAATCCATTTTTCGCCAAGGCAAGGCATGGGCCTCCCAGACCTCGTATTTCGGGATGCTTAGAAGCATATCAGAGGCTGAAATTGTCCTCTCTCCAGCCAGGTATATGCCTGTCATAAAGGTTCTGAAAGGGTTCTGTTGTCCAAGTCGCTGCATGAACTCCGTTCGTGATGGCATCGATTATATACCCTTCGAACATCATCTGTGAAACTTCCCCCCGTTTTTTTTGCTACTCCATTAATAAAACGTCTCATATTCAAAGCAAGATACGTCATATTTTACAGTCCCCGATTTTTTCTTATAGATTCTTAAATAAGGCAACGAATCGTTTTTATATAGATTTTTGATGAGGCAATTCGCCCTGCCTGATGGCGTCAATTAAAGAGGCACCGGGCGGGTATAAGTTAGCGATTGCTTATTGGAAGGTCAGTCACATGCTTGTTTCCTGAATTCTCCCTTGACAAACGGCTTCCCGAATTTTTAGATTAAAAGCCAATAGGCAACCGTTTACCGATTACCATGGCGAGAATTGACTCCGGCATAAAGGATCTGGACAGGCTTGTAGATTCGCTCTACGTCGGAGATAATGTCGTCTGGGAAGTGGAGGCGGGCACCGCCCCAGAAATCTTCATACTGAATTTCATACGGCAGTCCTTTTCCGAGAACAGGGATGTCATTTATGTCAGCTTCAACAAATCGCCGCAGACGATCTTTCAGAAGATCGGAGACATTCCCTCGAAAGAGAAATTCATCCTTCTTGACTGCTTTACTTCAGGAAAAGGCAAGAATGACAGGGCGTTTACAAAGTTTTACGACAACAACACAGGGTATAACGTAATCAGGGTTGGAGACCCGAGAAATATCGATGATTTTACTTCCCTCCTCAATTCCCTTGAGGACAAATTCCAGTCAGGCGGCAGATATATCTTTGACAGCCTGACCGGCATGCAGGACCTCTGGGGAGATGAAAACAGGACGTACAAATTTTTTACCTATATCTGCCCGCGGCTGTATGACCTCGGAACGGTCGCCTACTGGCTCCTCGAAAAGGACGCGCACAGTCAGAAGTTCAAGGCAAATCTGCGGCATATTACCCAGGTAGTCCTTGAGTTGTACAAAAGAAAGGACAAACTCTGGATCAAGGCACTGAAACTTGAAGGGCGTCCCAACAGGGAAGCATTCAAGCCGCATGCATACGAAATAAGCGAAAAAACCATATCGATCACGACCGTCAGAAAGGAGCCTGCCTACGATATAGGCACGAAAATAAAGGATCTGCGCACAAAAGCGGGAATGAGCCAGAAGGAGCTTGCAGAGAAGGTTGATCTGACCCCGAGTTTCATTTCGCAGATGGAAAACAACCAGATCACCCCGTCCCTGCATTCATTCATTCAGATCTGTAATGCCCTCGGGGTAAGCCTCTCGGACACCCTTGAAAAAAAATCAGGAGAGAAACCGTGGCTTATCAGAAAGGAAAAGGTCTTTGCCAATATCGTGCAGAAAGAGAGCGGCGCAAAAAGTTTTGGCATCGTCAGTAACGGCAAAATGTCCGGAACCCTGATTGTCATAGAACCTTATGCGAAAGTGAAAGGCCAGGTAATACCTGCCGGAGGGAAAAAATTATTACATGTCCTGAAAGGGGATATTTCGGTAGTGATTGACGGTAAAGGTGAGATGCTTGGAGCGGGGGATTCCCTGTTCCTGAGCAAGGAATCCGCATCTTTATTGAAAAACGAAGGGGGTGATAGCGCAGAAATCTTTTTGGTAAGCGCTTAAGCGCAGCATTTAAGTGCTGAAAAATGGTAGGGTTGTTCAGTCTGAAGGATTTTTTTTGCCCGGGAAGTTAATAAATACTGAAATTTAACATTTATCTGTTAAATAATACTAAACTATGAGGAGGAAAAAAGATGAATTACGGAACACCGAACGCAAGCGCTGCGACAGGAACGAAAAACAGGGTACAGGACCCGGCGCCATATTCAGGCATATGTTCAGTCTGCCTTGACGGCTGCCCGGGTATATGCGAGATCGGAAAATCTTCCTACAGAGGCAGGGAGGTGCTGTATCCCCAGCCTTTCGGCAAGGTAACCGCCGGAGCAACAAAGGAGTACCCGGTGGACTATTCCCATCTGAACATCCAGGGGACATGTATCGGCGCAATAGGAATGGAAGCGGATTCTGACAAGGCGCTTTTTTCGAATGTTTCCACTGAAGTGACACTTGGAAGGGATCACAAGGTCAGCCTGAAAGTCCCGGTTTTCACCGGCGCGCTCGGATCGACCAACATTGCGAAGGACAACTGGGAAGGGCTGGCAGTGGGTGCCGCCGTCTCGGGCATCATGGTGGTAATCGGCGAGAATGTCGTGGGCATGGACCCTGATGCCGAGATCAAGAACGGGAGAGTGGTCAATTCCCCTGAACTTGCAAGAAGAGTAAAAACATTCAACGACTGGAAAGATACCCATGGCGCAATTATTCTTCAGCAGAACGTTGAGGATGCAAGGCTCAGCTCTCCTGAGTATGCGGTCGAAAAACTCGGGGTTGAATGCCTCGAGCTGAAATGGGGGCAGGGAGCAAAGAATATCGGTGGAGAGGTGAAGCTGAAAACCCTCGACAGGGCGCTCGAACTGAAAAGGAGGGGATATGTCGTACTTCCCGACCCCGATGACAAGGTTGTCCAGAAGGCATTCAAGGAAGGGGCATTCAGGGAATTCGAAAGGCATTCAAGACTCGGGATGGTAGAGTATGAAGGGTTCATGAAGAGTGTCGAATATCTCAGGAAGATCGGGGCAAAGTTCGTTTCTCTGAAGACAGGCGCCTACAGGGTTGCGGATCTCGCCAGGGCGATGAAGTTTGCATCGGATGCCCAGATAGACCTTCTTACCATTGACGGTGCAGGCGGCGGAACCGGAATGAGCCCGTGGAGGATGATGAACGAATGGGGAATCCCGACCATTTACCTTGAAGCCCTCGCATACAAATTCGCGGAAGAATTACGGGCAAGGGGCAAATATGTGCCGGATCTCGCGATTGCGGGAGGTTTTGCGCTTGAGGATCATGTGTTCAAGGCAATTGCGCTGGGCGCACCGTTCGTGAAAGCGGTATGCATGGGCAGAGCCACAATGGTACCTGCCATGGTCGGAAAGAATATCCAGAGATGGATCCAGGACGACAAGCTACCTGCGGAAATCAAGAAATACGGTGACTCTGCGGAAAAAATATTCGTGAGCGCCGAGACATTGAAGGCAAAGTACGGGAAGGCCTACAAAAAGATCCCTCTCGGCGCGATCGGGATGTACACCTTCTGTGACAGACTGCAGATAGGCCTACAGCAGCTTATGGCTGGTGCAAGGAAATTTGCGATCCAGTACATCGACAGGTCCGACCTCGTATCACTGACGAAGGAAGCGACCGAGGTGACCGGTATTCCTTATGTAATGGAATCAGATATGGAAGAAGCTGACAGGATACTTTTCGGTATTGAAACGATTGCAAAGGCAGCGGTATAGTGTTGAACAGGGCGGGGATACTGTGAAGGTATCCCCGCTGCTTGAAAAGGAGACGTGCGTTTATGACGAAAACGATGCTTGCCATTCTGAGCGTTCTCGACAAGGAGTCGGAAAAGATATGCGGTTCCAGGGCCATATCACGGCAGTTGAAGATGCACGGGCTGGACCTCACCGAAAGGACGGTAAGGTACCATCTCAGAATCCTTGATGAGCGGGGGTTCACCAGGGTATTCGGCAAGGAGGGCAGAATGATCACCCCGAAGGGCAGGGAGGAACTCTCCCAGGCGCTTGTCTCCACAAAGATCGGTTTTGTGATCAGCAGGATTGAAACACTCTCCTATCTCACGGATTTCGATCTCGACACGCAGGAAGGAAACATTATCCTGAATCTCTCCTATTTTCCGGAAGACAGGATCAGCGAGGCGCTCAGGATCATGAAACCGGTATTTTCCTCTCCCTATGTCATGTCCGATAAGGTTGTTCTGAAAAGGAGCGGCGAAAATATCGGGGATATACCCGTGCCCGAAGGCCAGGCAGGGTTCGGCACTGTCTGCAGTGTGACGATAAACGGAATATTTCTCAAGAACGGCATTCCGGTTTCTTCGAAATTCGGCGGAGTGCTCCAGATAAATTCAGACCCCCAGCGGTTTACCGCACTGATCGGGTATGAAGGATCGTCAATGGACCCCCTTGAGATATTCATAAAAAGCAGGATGACGGATGTTAAGGGCGCGGTGAAGAATCATTCAGGCAAGATACTTGCGAGCTTCAGGGAAATCCCTGTCGTCAGTGTCGAAAGGGCCGTACAGTTACAGAAGACGCTGCGGGAAAAAGGAATCGGTGGCATCCTTATGATCGGAAAACCGAATCAGCCGCTTCTTGAAATGCCGGTGAGCATGGACAAGGCGGGGATGATCATTGTAGGCGGGCTGAATCCGATCGCCGCGCTTGAGGAAGCAGGCATAACTACAGTAAGCAAGGCAATGTCAACGCTCTGCCGGTTTACTGACCTCGTGAAATTCAGGGAAATCCTGTAACTGCCCGTATCCGGCGGTTCTCTGCACCGCTCTCCGGCATAGCCTTCCCCCCTGATGCTCCGGCAGTTTTTCGTTCAATCTCCACAGTACATACCTTAAGATAATTCCAAATTATTACATAATTAATGAACGCAGAAACCCTTCACTGAAGGGTTTCTGAGCGCAACATTTTTTGCTTGACTTTTATGCATTCCTTTCATATGCTGTGAGAAAGCAATAGGTAACCGTTTGCCGACGAAAATGAAGACGGTCAGATACATAACACATTTTTGTGCCTTGCTTTCCTGCAAAAGTTGCCCTCAACGTATGTCCCTGAAGAAAAGGTGCCCCGATAATGAAAAAAGGGGAGGTGATATAAGGGATTTTTTTGCCTTCGTGCACAAGAAATACTGAAATCACGTTCATGAAAATAAGAAATACTTACCACCAAAGGAGGAGAACATGACTCTCAGCAAACCGAATGCAAGTGCCGCAACTGTAACAACGACGAGGGTATCCCCTTCGCCCATGTCCGGTCTGTGCGTCAACTGCGTTGACGGATGTCCCGGGTACTGCGAGGTGGGAAGATCCGCTCTTCGGGGGCGGGAAATCATCTATCCGCAGCCGTTTGGAAAGGTTATTTCCGGTTCTGAAAAGGATTATCCCGTGGATTTTTCTCACTTCAATATCCATGGAACCTGTGTCGGCGCAGTAGGTGCGGAAGCAGACCCTGACAAGGCGACGTTTCCTGCGGTAAGCGTTGAGACGGAAATCAGCGGTCAGGGGACAAAAATACCGATGAAGGTACCGGTCTTCACCGGCGCACTCGGGTCCACGGAGATTGCGCGGGTAAACTGGGAGGGAACGGCGGTGGGCGCTGCCATCAGCGGTTCCATACTCGTCTGCGGGGAGAATGTCTGCGGAATGGACCCAAAGGCGGAAATCAAGAACGGAAGGATCACCAATTCCCCTGAACTCGCCAGAAGGGTGAAGATTTACAAGGACTGGTATGACGGATACGGGACCATGCTTGTGCAGCTGAATGTTGAAGATACCCGACTCGGAGTTGCGGAATATGCGGTGGAAAAACTCGGTGTTGAGGGCATAGAGCTCAAATGGGGGCAGGGCGCAAAGTGCATCGGAGGTGAAGTGAAGCTCCCGACGCTGGACAGAGCGCTGCAGCTCAAGAAACGCGGGTACATTGTCCTCCCGGACCCTGAAAACAAGTCGGTGCAGGAAGCGCACAAACTGGGAGGTATCGCGGAATTCGAACGCCATTCGCGGCTTGGCATGGTGGATGAGGAGTCGTTTATGAAGGAAGCGGAACGGGTGCGGAAGATCGGCGCCAAATATGTAACACTCAAAACAGGCGCATACAGGCCGGTTGATCTGGCGCGTGCGGTGAAGTATTCGTCGATGGCAAAGATGGACCTCCTCACCGTCGACGGCGCAGGCGGAGGAACGGGCATGAGCCCATGGAGAATGATGAATGAATGGGGAATCCCGACCGTGTATCTTGAATGCCTGCTTTACAAATACCTCAGGAGGCTGAAAGAGAAAGGTGAATTCATTCCTTCAGTCGCCATCGCAGGCGGAATCGTGCTTGAGGACCATATTTTCAAGGCGATCGCGCTCGGCGCGCCTTTTGTAAAGGCGATCTGCATGGGGCGTTCGACACTGACCGCGGGCATGGTTGGCAAGACCCAGGGCCAGCTCATTGAAGAGGCATACGGAAAAGGAAAGGAATATGAGGAAGCGCTCATGAGAACCTTTAACGGGGCCGCACAGCTCAAGGAAAAATTCGGCAAGGATATTAAAAAGATACCTCCTGCGGCAATCGGCATCTACACCTATTATGACAGGCTTGCGGTCGGGCTCAAACAGCTTATGGCAGGCACCCGCAAGTTCGCACTGAAATACATCGACAGGGACGACATCATGTCGCTGACAAGGGAAGCTGCCGAGGTTTCCGGGATTCCCTATCTCATGGACGTTGATATGAAAGAAGCTGAGAATATCCTGGGCTGAGATAATGATTGCACTGGTAAAAAACGCCTGAATCAATAGAGAGGAGAAAACAATGCTTAATTTGATCTGCTATAAATTCTGTGCATCACCCTTTTGCATGGTCAGCTGTCCTGCCGGAGCAATCAGTATCTCGGAGAAGGACAACAACGTATATGCGGATACCAACAAATGCAACAGATGCGGAATCTGCCGCGCAATGTGCTCCATACTCAGTTTTGACAAGAACCTCAGAAGGAAACGCGTATGGATGCGCGAGGATTTCGGAAAGAAGTAAGGAAAGGGCAAGAACATGGAAGAAGAGATCATAGACCAGATCCTGGCATCGTACAGGGGAACAAGAAATGAGATTGTCCCGATCCTGCAGGAGGTGCAGGAGAACCTCGGGTACCTGCCTGAGGAGGTAATGCGGGAAATCGCGCGGTTTGTGAATGTCCCGGAGAGCCATCTGTATTCAATCGCATCCTTTTATGCCCAGTTCAGAACACTGCCACTGGGCAAAAAAAGAGTGGCGGTGTGCAGGGGCACTGCCTGTCATATTCGCGGCGCACCCCGGATCCTCCACGAGATCGAGGACTCGATTCATCTGAAGGAAGGCGAGACATCCGAGGACCTCGAATACACCCTTGAAACAGTTGCCTGTATTGGCTGCTGTGCGCTTGCCCCCTGCATACGGATAAACAGGGAAGTTGCAGGGGACATGACCCCGGAAAAGGCGAAAAACCTTTTCGACGGAAACGGAAATGGCAACGGAGGCACGAGTGCCGGATAACCAGCGTACGATCCTTATATGTCAGGGCACCGGCTGTGTTTCGGGAGGCGCCGAACATCTCTGCACTGCGCTCACGGAGGAATTCAAAAGCGATGCGGAGAACGGTGACATCCTGGTAAAACGCACAGGATGCCACGGGTTCTGCCAGCAGGGACCGTTAGTGGTGATCGAACCGGAGGGTATTTTCTACACGAAGGTGAAAAACGAGGATTTGCCCGAGGTAGTCGAATCCCTTGCACCGGGACGCGTACCCGTGAACCGGCTCCTGTATCATGATCCCCTTACCCATACCCCGATTGTGCACTACCGGAAGATTCCTTTCTACAGCAGGCAGGAAAGGACAATATTACAGCACTGCGGCAGCATTGATCCTGAAAATATTGACGACTACATTCAGGTTGGCGGGTACAAGGCATTGCATAAGGCGATCTCTCATATGACCCCTGAGGCAATTCTCGCGGAGGTGACCCGATCGGGGCTGAGGGGGCTGGGAGGAGCAGGCTTTCCCGCCGGCCGGAAATGGGAATCCTGCCGCAGCGCGCCGGGAGACATTAAGTATGTCATCTGCAATGCCGATGAAGGTGACCCCGGAGCATTCCAGGACCGTTCGGTCATGGAGGGAAATCCTCATTCGGTCATTGAGGGAATGATTATTGCCGGCTACGCAATAGGAGCGCACAAGGGGTTCATCTATGTGAGGGCAGAGTATCCTCTTGCAGTCAGCCGGCTGAAGACCGCGATAGAACAGGCGAGGCAGGAAGGCCTGCTGGGAGAGAACATCCTGGACAGTGAGTTCAGCTTTGATCTGGAGATATTCCAGGGCGCGGGCGCATTTGTGTGCGGAGAATCAACAGCCCTGGTCCGCTCAATAGAAGGCAAGAGGGGGATGCCGAAACCGATGCCGCGTCCGCGGACTACAGAAGAAGGACTGTGGAACAGACCGACGCTTCTCAACAATGTGAAAACTTTTGCGAATATCCCCTTGATTATCACGAACGGTTCAGAGTGGTTTGCCCGGAGGGGGACAGAGAAATGCAAGGGCACCGCGGTCTTTTCTCTTACCGGAAAGGTCAGGAACTGTGGTCTCATCGAGGTCCCGATGGGGGCAACGCTGAGAGAGATAATCTTTGATATCGGCGGCGGAGTTGAGGACGGAAAGGAACTGAAAGCGGTTCAGACCGGAGGACCCTCGGGCGGATGCCTCCCGGCAGATATGGTAGACATGCCGGTGGATTTCGACTCGCTTACGAAGGCTGGCTCGATCATGGGATCGGGGGGGCTGGTGGTAATGGACCAGGATACCTGCATGGTGGATGTCGCACGCTACTTCCTTGATTTTAACCAGAGAGAATCCTGCGGCCAGTGCATCCCTTGCAGGCTCGGGACCCGCCAGATGTTCGAGATACTGGAGGATATTACAAGGGGGAAAGGAAGGCCGGGGGACATCGGACTCCTCCTTGAAATGGGAGACTCTATAAAAAAGGGTTCGATATGCGGACTTGGCAAAACGGCTCCCAACCCCGTGATTACCACGATCCGCTATTTCCGGGATGAGTATGAAGCGCATATACATGACAAACGTTGTCCGGCAGGAGTATGCGGCATAGAATGAATCAATTGCCTGACTGAGAAAAGGAGGGCCCGATGGGAAGAGTTGGCTGCATAATTGACGGCAGAAAGACAGAGACCTGGCAGGGTGCAACCATCCTTGAAACGGCTTTGGAGAACAAAATCTATATCCCGCACCTCTGTTTTCACCCGGATCTGAAACCTGCAGGGGCATGCCGTGTCTGCCTGGTCGCGCTTGACAACGGCAAACTGGTGACTTCCTGCCGAACCCCTGTGCAGGAAGGGATGACGATATCCACTCACAGTGATGAGGTCGACAGGGCAAGACGGCCTGTAGTCGAGATGATCGTTGCCAACCATCATATGGACTGCAGGAACTGCCTGAAGAAAGGGCAGTGTGCGCTGCAGAAGATCATGGCATATATGAAGATCGACAAGCAGAAAATCCGTCAGAACCTGCGGCTGCCGCAGTCTGGATTGCCTGTTGATGATTCAAATCCTTTTTTCCAGCGGGATCACAACAAGTGCATCCTCTGTGGCCTCTGTGTAAGTACCTGTCGTGAGATTGCGAAAGTCGATGCCATCGATTTTGCGGGAAGGGGCATTCATACAAAAATATCCGCATTTGGTGATAAGGCGATAGCAGAATCATCATGTGTTTCATGCGGAGAGTGCGTGATCCGCTGTCCTGTCGGCGCGCTTGCGGTAAGAAATCCGGAGAAACCGCTGCAGCAGATCAGGTCTGTATGCCCGCACTGCGGTGTAGGATGCGGGATCTATCTCGGCATCAGAGACCATAAAATCGTTCATGTGAAGGGTGATGCGGCAAACCCGGTCAATTATGGCAATCTCTGCGTAAGAGGAAGGTTTGGCATGGGGTTTGTGCATTCACCTGACAGACTGAAAAACCCCTTAATAAGAGGGAAGGCAGGTTCGGGAAAAGGGGAGTGTACAGAATCCTCCTGGGATGAAGCCCTCGGCCTGATCGCCAGAAATCTGCAGAAGTTCCAGGGAGACGAGTTTGCGCTCATCGCATCAGTACGTTTCAGCAATGAAGACGCCTATGTGGCGCAGAAATTCGCCCGGGCAGTTATGTCCAGCAATAACATCGACACCCCGGCAAGGCTGTACTATGGTCCGAATATCTCCGCATTCCGTAATACGGGACAATGTGTCGGGTTTGCTCCGCATACTGCAGATGAAAACGGCTTCCCGGGTGCGGCCGGACACATTCCGGAGCAGATTGAACAGGCGGCTTCTGTCCTTGTTGCAGGTGCAAACATCACCCAATCGCATCCTGTACTCGGACTGAAAATACTACGGGCCGTCGAACACGGTGCCAGTCTTCTTGTTATCAGCCCGAATGAAACTGACCTTTCCCTCCGCGCGGAAAAGTGGCTGAAGCCCTATCCCGGTACGGAACTGGCGGTTATTATGGGCATGTGCAGTGTAATCGTTGAAGAGGAGCTGTCTGACCGTGCATTCACAGAGATGTATTGCAGCAATTTCGGGGAGTTCAGGGAATCTGTCGATGAATTTTCCCTTGGAAGGGTTGAGAGAATAACCGGTGTTCCCCGGGATCTCATCGAGGATGCCGCACGGATATATGCATCTCGCAAGCCTGCAGCGGTTTTCTGGGGATCCGGAATTACCCAGTATTCTCACGGGACGGACAATGTACGTGCGCTGATAAACCTTGCAATCCTTACCGCAAACATCATGCATCCCCTTGCGCTCAATCCCCTTGCGGAGCAGAGCAATGCACTGGGGGCGTGCGATATGGGATGCATGCCGGATTACTATCCGTGCTATCAGCCTGTTGGTTCCCCGGAGATACGGGAAAAATTTGAATCGCTGTGGGACTGCACCCTGAATCCCGCTCCAGGTCTCACCCTTGCAGAAATATTCGATGCCACGCTCGCAGGAAGAATCAAGGCGCTCTATATTATCGGAGCGGACCCGGCTTCATCCCTTGCTCCCGCGAAAAAAGTGCACGCTGCGCTGAAAAAGGCTAAATTTGTCGTGTATCAGGATATGTTCCTTACTGAAACGGCAAAATATGCCCATGTGATCCTGCCGGCGGCGAGCTTTGCCGAAAAGAACGGCACGATCATCAATACTGAGGGAAAGGCGCAGAGCATAAGGAAAGCACTCGAGCCGGAAGGGAATTCGCGTGCTGACTGGGCGATACTGAGCGAACTGGCAACAAGGATGAAAAACACCGGCTTTGCCTACGGAAATGACGATGACATACTGTCCGAGGTGCTTTCCGTTATTCAGAGCATGCCCGAACAAATAGGCAGGTTCAGGCTGTTCCCTCTCCGGTATGCATCACCGGCCGAGGTAACCGATGTGGATTACCCGATTATCCTGACCACTGAATGCGATCTCTATTCTTCAGACATCGTGTCGGAGAAAGTCGGGGGGCTCTGCACGCTGAGGACGAAGAATTGTGTAGAGATCAATCAAAGGGATGCCGACGATTTTGAAATCCCTGATGGTGAGACGATTCGGATCATTTCCCGGCATGGCGCCATAGAGACCGATGCGCGGATATCGCATGGAACTCCTTCCGGGATTGCGGTCATACGGATGGAGCAGGAAAAGATCAATCAGCTGATGAATCCGGTGCGTGATGAAATGTCCGGGACGCCGGAGATGAAAATATGCGCCGTCAGATTCGAAAAGGGAAGGCAACGCAGGAAAAGATCCGGAAACAGTGAAATTGCTGCCCGTGGTGTGTAACAGGAGCCTGCAGAGCTTTCCTGCGTGCACGGGGCGGCAGCGCAGAAGGAATGCATGATGAACAGGACTATGCTGGCAATTCTGAAAATACTGGAACAGCACCAGGGTACTGTGCTCGGTTCACGGGAGATATCACGGCAGTTGAAGCTGCACGGGATTAATCTCACAGAAAGGACTGTCCGTTACCATCTCAGGATACTCGATGAACGGGGGTTTACCCGGGTGTTCGGAAAAGAGGGAAGAATGATCACCGGGAAGGGCAGGGAGGAACTCCCGCAGGCGCTTGTATCAGAAAAGGTCGGGTTTGTGATCAGCAGGATCGAGACCCTCTCGTACCTTACAAACCTGGACTTTGCACACAACCAGGGCGATGTCATCCTGAATGTCTCTTGGTTTCCTGAAGAGCATCTGAGTGACGCGATTGCCGTCATGGAACCGGTGTTTGCCTCCCCGTATGTGATGTCTGATAAAGTCATGCTCAGGAGGGCAGGTGAAAAGATCGGAGCGGTCGCTGTCCCTGAGGGACAGGTGGGATTCGGTACGGTATGCAGCGTGACGATTAACGGGATTTTCCTGAAGGCGGGTATCCCGGTCACATCCAGATTCGGAGGGGTGCTGCAGATTGAGGACTCCGAGCCCTCGCGATACACGGCACTCATCAGTTACGAAGGTTCGTCTCTTGACCCGCTCGAGATATTCATAAAGAGCAGGATGACGGATGTTACAGGGGCAGTAAGAAATCATTCGGGAAAGGTCCTGGCAAGCTTCAGGGAAATACCGGTGGTGAGCATGGAAAAGGCGGACGAGATGCGCAGAGTGATGGAGCAGAATAGCATCCGGGGCATACTGCTTATCGGCAACCCCAATCAGCCGCTTCTGGAAATGCCGGTGGGTATGGATAAAGCGGGTATGGTAATCGTCGGAGGACTGAACCCGATCGCCGCACTCGAAGAATCAGGGATACCGTCGGTCACAAAGGCGATGTCGACTCTGCATGCATTTGCGGACCTTGGGGACTTCAGAGAACTCCTTTAGGACTTTGCGGCTTTTCATTCTTCTTCAACCGCTTCATACTTTGCTAACCGGTTCTTCAGCTCGCTGATCTCATTCTTCAGCTCAATCATCTTGAGTTCCCGTCCGATGGCGATATCATAGAATTCCTCGAGCTCCTTAATTCGCTTCTGCAGTTCCTTCTGTACTTTTTTCTGCTCGGTAATGTCACGCGCAACCCCTAAAACCAGCTTTTCTTCGACCATCGGGAAACAGTTCCATGAGATCCAACGGAAGGGGCCGTCTTTGCTGAGATAGCGGGTTTCAAAATCGCGGACTTCTTTCCCGTCTGACAGCGCCTGCATGGCGATGACAGATGGCTGTCTGTCATCAGGATGCACAAACTCAAGAAAGGGCTTTGACATCAGTTCTTCTCTCGGCCAGCCGAGCACTTTTTCCCATTCAGGGTTCAACTGCCTGAAATAGCCGTCAAACCCGGCGATACAGAGCATGTCCAGCGAAAGATTGAAGAGGTAGTCCCTTTCATGTTCTGCCTTTTTGCGCTCGGAGATTTCCCTTTTCAGGTCTGCCATCTTCTGCTCCAGCTTGCTGATGAGCCGTTCATTGTAAAGCTTCAGTACCTCCTCGTGTTCCTCCTGTGCAGGCGGTTCGGAACGGACCCTGCCCTCGCCGGACTTTTCGATGAGATTACGGATAATCTCCAGCAACTCCGGAGGTTCGACCGGTTTTCTGATATAGAGGTCGGCACCGATCTTCATCGCCAGTTCCTCGTCCCTGTCGTCCGTGTAGGAGGCGGTATAAAACGCAAAGGGGATGTTTTTCAGCGTTTCCTCGCCTTTCACTTTCCTGCATAGCTGGAACCCGTCCATTCTGGGCATGAGGATGTCAGAAATGATCATGTCAATCTTTTCTGTTTCCATGACCGCAAGCGCGTCTTCTCCGTTGCCTGCAGCGGCGACCTCGAACCCGCTGCCTTCAAGGAGGGTTTTCAGCATATATACATTGTCTTCCCTGTCATCCACAATAAGGATTTTCATCTTCCTTCATCCCTTTGCCTGAAGGTATTTCTCAAGTTCTTCCATAAATGTGTCAGGATTGATCGGCTTTTCGATGTATCCGGTGCAGCCTGCCTCGATCGCCTTCTCCCTGTCGCCGACCATGGCATAGGAGGTAAGGGCAACAACCGGAATCTGTTTCAGGTCATCCGATGCCCGTATTTTTTTAGTTGTCTCAAATCCGTCGATTCCCGGGAGCATGATGTCCATGACGATCAGGTCAGGCTTTTCCTTTCCGGCAAGCGCGATCCCTTCCTCACCTGTCCACGCCTGAATGACCCCGTACCCTCTGTTTTTAAGAATGAAGGTAATGAGGTACATATTGTTCTCGTTGTCTTCCACGATCAAGATTCTCTTAGGCATAACCCCTCCGTACTGGGAGTGTAAAAGAAAAACGGCTCCCTTTGCCGAATTCGCTTGCGGCGGTTATGGTACCGCCAAGAAGCGCCGCAAGCTTTTTTGAGAGATACAGGCCGAGCCCTGTCCCCTCCTGAACCGGCATCCCTTCGACACGTACCATTCCAAAAGCGGTAAACAGCTTGTTCATATCTTCCTGCCGGATGCCGATGCCGGTATCCTCGACAGTGATTTCTATAAACCCGTCGTCCGAGGGTTCCCGGCCTTTCCTGTCTGTCCCCTGCTCCCCGTATCGCGCGACGATTTTTACCGAGCCTTTATCCGTAAACTTAATGGCATTCCCGACGAGGTTGAGCATGACCTGTTGTATCCTTTTTCTGTCGCTCACGACCACAACGGAATCAGGCATGTGAAGGGAGAACCCGAGACCTTTTTTCTCTGCTGAGTTCCTGAATGAACTGAAAACTTCCTGCATGAGGATGCTGAGGTCGAATTCCTCGACAAACAACTGCACTTTTCCCGCCTCGATCTTGCTCAGATCGATGATGTCGTTGATGAGATCAAGCAGGTGACGTGCGCTGTTTTTCACCATCGTAAGCTGTTTCTGCTGTTCTTCGTTCAGAGGACCGACCATGCCCTGGAGGATAATGCCGGTGAACCCGATGATGGAATTCAGCGGCGTCCTCAGTTCATGGCTCATGCTGGCGATGAACATGGACTTCAGACGGTCGAGTTCCCTCAGCCGCACATTCGCCTGTTCGAGTTCGGCAGTCCGTTCCTGGACCAGAGTTTCGAGGTGGTCCCTGTAGATGCGCAATTCCTTCTCTGCATGCTTCTGTTCGGTGATGTCCTGAAAGGAACCGCGCACTTTCACAACCTTGCCATCTTCGACAATCGGATGGCCGATCGTTCTGACCCATTTGTGATTTCCTTTCGGTGTGGTCATTTCCAGTTCAAGGTCATAGGGCTTTCCCATCTCAATCGCTTCTTTGACTGCCGTCTCAATCCTGGTGCGGGATTCACCCTGATAATAACTCAGGCCTATTTCCACATTCGTCTCGTCATCCGGATCAAAATCGTGGATATGTGCCACTTCATCAGTCCATGTTCCTCTGAGACTTGCCGTGTCAAATTCCCAGCCCCCGACCTTTGCAATCCTTCCGGTTTCCTTTAAAAGAGCCTCTTGGTAATGCAACGCCTCCTCAGCCTGTTTGCGTTCGGTAATGTCATCGAATATGGCAACAAGCTCACCGGATGGCAGTTTATAGACATAATTGTGCACCCAGAATGATAATTTTTCATCCGTGTATCGTGTTGCCGGATATGTTTCCGGAGTGCCGGATCTCCAGACCCTCTGGAAGACCTCGAGCAGGCCCATTTCTCTGATACCCGGAAATGCATCAGTGACATTTTCCCCAACAATATCGGTCCGGCTTACATGGGTTATACGTTCTGCTGCATGGTTCATGTCAACAAAGAGAAAATTTTCTCCGTTATCCGTTGTCTCATATACCGCTACTCCGCTGCTCATGTTTTCAAACAACTGCCTGAATCTTTCCTCATGTCTGCGGTAGAATTGTGCCTGCTGATGCCGCCAGAGCATACCTGCGATTAATCCCAAAGCAATGATCAGAATGCCTGAGAGGGAGGCGATGAGCCTGAATTGTAAATGATGAAGTGAAAGGACCTCGCTTTTGTCCACTTTTGCAATAAGATGCCACGGTGAATCATGGATATTTCTTATTGCTGCGAGGACCGGTACCCCCCGATAGTCGATGCCTTCAACCTCTCCTTTGATCCCTCTCGACGCCATTGCCGCAGGAAGGTCCTTTTTTGTGACAGGGAAACGCATGATAAAGGCAGTATTTTTCCTGTGGCGCAGTTCGTTCAGAAAGATGACCTCACCGCCTTCATGCCGGATCAGTAAGCTCTCGGCGGTTGTGCTCGGTACAGGCCACGACAGGATCAGGGGATACAGGAAATCATTCGGGTTTATCCTGAGTACGACAAAACCGGCTATCGGGGTATCCTCCCCGGCAGGTGCAATAAGAGGAATCACAATATCCATGTAAATATGTAATGCCCTGTTCCGGAAAAGATCAGTCATGAGGACACGTTTTGTATGCATTGCCTGTTCAAGATGCATCTTCATTTCCGGACAGAACTCGCCGTGCTGTTCCGGGAGAGCAATCAGGACATTCATCTCTCTGTCGAAAAGGTACATTTGTTCATAATGCCGGTTCTCTTGCACAGGCTTCATCCATCCAAGAATATCTCTCCTGTGTACTGAAGATGAAGGGTTTTTCTGCAAATGCATGATCTGGTCGGCAATCACGGGATTATTGTAAATGTAGCTTGCATCAATCATCCGTTCTTCGCGCCAGTGTTCTATCTGTTCGACTTTCAGGTCGGCGATGGCACTGAGTTCTTTCATTTTTTCTTTCATTGCGTTTTCCAGCTGACCCCTGTAATAGTAGTACCCTATTGCACCAATGCCTGTAGAAAGCACCAGAAAAAAGATAATGAGGTGCCAGGGAATGCCGGACGGTTTTTTGTGCCTGTTGTTCATGTCGTTATCTGCAGCGTTATGAAAATGTTCTTTATCCTGAGCCGCCGTTATATTGCCGGCCCTTCCAGGATCGTGACGAACAGCCCGGCAATCTCAGCATCGAATTGGGTGCCGGCACAGCGTCTGAGTTCGGATATCGCATATTCCCTTCCTGGCGCCGGCCTGTAGGGACGGTCTGCGGTCATTGAGTCGAATGAATCGGCAATATGGACTATCCGCGAGCCAAGAGGAATTTCGTCACCTTTCAGTCCATGAGGGTATCCTCTCCCGTCTATTCGTTCATGATGATGCCTGATGACGGGCACAAGATGGCTCAACTGTTTGACTGGTTTCAGGATATCAGCCCCTTTTGCAGGATGCATCTTCACGAGGGCGAATTCCTCGTCGGTAAGACGGTCGGGCTTGTCGAGAATAGTGTCGTAGGTGCCTATCTTGCCGATATCATGGAGTAGTGCGGCAATCCTCAGTTCCTCGATATCCTTGTCTTTAATTCCCATACTTTTTGCTATGGTTACCGAATAATGCGTCACCCGTTCTGAATGACCCTTAGTCCATGGGCTTTTTGCGTCAATGGCATTGACAAAGGCATGGATAAGACCGGTGTATATTGTCTGCAGTTCCTTGTATGCGAAATCGGTTTCCTTAAGCATATTGAAAAATGCGTTACGGCTATCCAGGAGTTTTTTTTCCTTTTCTTTGGCTTCTGTGATGTCAAGCAGCGACAATATGTATCCTTTAACCGCACCTGCGTCATCATATATAATCGTACTGTATCCCTGAAAATGCTTTTCCATCCGGGTCTCGCGGAAATCCACTTCTGCGGTTTTCCTTGTGGCACTGAGTTTGGGCAGCGGGCATTCTTCTATCGGGCTCTTCCCGTTATGGATGATCTCGTGACATTTTTTCCCCAGCACTTGATCGAGCGGTACCCCGAAAAGCGCAGAAATAGACTGATTTGCCCGTGTAATATTCAGGTCAGCGTCGATGAGCATTACCCCGTAAGGCATTGAATCGAAGGTCTCTCTCCATTCTGTCGCTGCCTGCCTGATTTTTTCCTCTGCCTGTTTTTTCTCCCTGTGTTCCGCAGATTCCTTCAATGCCCGTTTCACGACCGGGACGAGCCGCAGCAGCCGCTGTTTCATTACATAGTCAGTCGCGCCGCTCTTCAGTGTCTCGATCGCAGTTTCTTCACCCATTGTGCCGGTCACAAAAATAAACGGGGTATCCGGACACTTTTCCTTTGCGATCTCGAGTGCTTCGATGCCGTCAAAGGCGGGAAGCCGGTAGTCGCCAAGGATCAGGTCGAATTCGCACCGGGTAAGACTTTGGAGGAACTCTTCGCGTGTTTCTGCCCGCACGATGCGGCAGTCAATTCCCCCTGCGACAAGGGTTGACTGCACCAGTTCCACATCATTCGGCTCATCTTCAAGATACAGGATATGTAAAGATGTTTTCATCTAACGGTGCTTTATCCCTGCATAAGATGCTATCAAAAAAGTAAAGCCGCGGCAACATATCGTGCCATGTTATCCGCAGGAAACCGCGGCAGGGAAAAAGACTATGGGATATTGTCTGTGGTATCTTGTCCGGAGTCCGCTATTGTTTTTTCCCCTGGCAGTGAAAAAAAGAACGTTGCCCCTCCGTCAACCTTTCCTTCTGCCCGGGTCCTGCCGCCGTGGCGGTGGACAATGCGCCTGACATTGGCAAGCCCGATGCCGGTACCCTCGAAATCCTCCTGGTGGTGCAAGCGCTGGAACACGCCGAAGAGTTTGTCCGCATATCTCATATCGAATCCGACGCCGTTGTCCTTAATGAAAAATTCGTATTCATTGTTCTTTATATTACAACCGATCTCAATCCGCGCCTGTTCCCTTGTTCGCGTAAATTTCAGCGCATTCGAAAGGAGGTTTTCCAATACGAGCCGGAGCATTGAGCGGTCTGCTGACACTTCAGGCAATGGTGCGATGTCCCAATGGACATCCCTCTCCTTCAGGTCAGGCTGGAAAGCCCGGATTACTTCTTTCAGCAGATACATGACATCAATCTTTGTCTTTTGCAGTTCAGCGCGGCCTATGCGTGAGAACGCAAGCAGGTCATCAATAAGATTCCCCATCCGTTTGGCGGAATCTGAAATGATGTTAAGGTAATGACGTCCTGTGTCGTCCAGAAGAGAAGATGTCCTGACATTCAGCAGATCGATAAACCCGCTTATGTGGCGAAGCGGGGCACGAAGGTCATGGGACACTGAGTAACTGAATGCCTCGAGTTCTTTATTGGCGGCAAACAGGTTCTGCACCTGCTGTTCGAGTTCCCTGTTAAGTATGTGAATTATCCTTTCTGCGCGCTTCCGGTTCAGTACCTCAACAAAAGCGGCTGATACAGTCTCGATCGCCTGCTGATCATTACGGTCATACCCTGTTTCCTTGTTTGCGAGTCCGATCAGTCCGATCGTTTTCCCCTTGTATCTCAGAGGAACTCCCATGAATGAGGTGATCGTGGGATGTCCTTCGGGAATCCCCCGGCTGTCAGGGTCAGAATCCGGATTATTGACTATCTGGGATTTCTCTTCTCTCAGCACCCTTCCCCAATAGCTCAGTATTTCCATATTTCTGAGAGATTCAACCGCGACTGAATGCGGCATGGCACATGCATCCCATCCGGGATTGCTTATCGCAAGCGTGTCTGCCCGGCTTTTGGTAGTAATCTTTGCGACAAAACCGAACCTGCTTCCGGTAAGATTCTCGGCTATGGCAAGGAATGCTTTCGCGACTTCTTCTTCTGTCTCGTACTGAACGGTTTCAAAAAGTATCCTGTTGATTGCCGATAATACGGTATTTTGCATTTGAATCTGCACTTCAGCCTGTTTCCTCACATCGATTTCACGAAGAAGAATGTCCTTGGATTTTTCCAGTTCGGCTGTCCGTTCTTTTACGAGTTCCTCGAGATGCTCGTGATATCTCTTTATGTCTTCCTCTGCACGTTTTCTTTCGGTGATGTCCAGCGCCGCAAAGGTAACGCCGAGTGACAGCCTGGAAGGATCGATCGGAGATGAGCTGAGGATAACATCGAGGATGCTCCCGTCTTTCCGTTTCCACCGGGTTTCTACGGTGCCGATCCCCTTTTCCTGTATCTGACGGTATTTTTCCCTGCCGACATACTCAAAGTCTTCCTTTGTCGGATAAAGCATCTCAGCGCTTTTTCCAATAAGCTCTTCGGGCAGATAGCCGAGCATTTCGCATACACTGTCATTCACCTGAAGCAGTATCCTGTCCGGAGACGAGACGAGGCCTATCCCAACCGGCGCGGCCCGGAAGATGCTCTGGAGCCTTGCCTCGCTCTCCTGAAGCTTTTCCTCTGATATCTGGCGTCTTTTTTCCTGTGCCAGATTATCGAGTCCGTATGAGATATCCATGGTTACCTCTTCAAGGAGCCTGACTTCCTGTTCGCTGAAGAAATGCGCTTCTGATGAATAGAGACTGAAGACTCCTGTTACTGTGCCGCCGGTTTTGAGCGGGAATGCCGCAAAAGAACGGTAGTGGCGCTGCGTTGCCTCTTCGCGCCATGGGGCCATGTCAGGGTCGTTTATGATATAGTTGCATACATAATGTCTTCCCTCACGGATCGCCCTGCCCGCCGGGCCGACATTTTCAGGCAGGTTTTCGTAGGAAGTACGCATCATTTCCAGATACCCGTCCTCAATTCCGCTGCCAGACACCGGTGTTACTTTTTTCGAGAGAGGATCTGTAAGGCCGACCCATGCCATCCTGAACCCGCCATATTCAACCGCTACCCTGCATACCTCCTGCAAAAGGTGTTCCCGGTCATGCGTTCGTACGATAACCTGGTTGATCTGGCTCAGTACCGCGTACAGCCTGTTTGCATGGAACAATCTCCTTTCGTTCTCCTTGCGTTCCGAGATGTCCCGTATGATATGCTGATAGTACTTATTCCCTCCGACCTCCATAACGCGTGAGCTATCTTCCACAGGGAATGCCGATCCGTCTTTCCGCTGATGTTCGGTTTCGTATATCAGGCCGTTGAGCGCTTCAACCGATTTCATCTGCCCGTTCAGGTGGGGGCGGGCTGCAGAGGTCCGCAAATCCCTGAGATTCAGGCGCAGCAGTTCATCATATGAATATCCGTAAAAGGCAGAAGCGCGTTTATTTGCATCCAGGATCTTTCCGGCTTTGTCAGTCAGCAGGATGATATCATTGGCATGCTTTGTGAGATATTCGTAGCGCTGTGCAAACAGGAGGCGTTCTGCTTCAGTCTCGTACTGCCTGCGGTAGAATTCAGACTGCTGGTGTCGCCACATGGCGACTATTACCAGTCCTGCTCCTGCGATCAGTGAGAATATGAGTATCGGGATGAGCCTGAAACGGAGACTGTAAAATGCATATATCTCCTTCTGATCGATTTTGGAGACAATGAACCATGGCGAGTCAGGGACGGCTTTGAGGGCTGCAAGCACAGGGACACCACGATAATCAACCCCTGAAACGATGCCTTCCTTGCCAAGGACTGCCATCGCTGCCGGAAGGGTCTTCTGTGCGAGCGGTAAGCGGAGCAGAAGCGCGGTATTTTTCTGATGACGAAGTTCGTTCAGGAAAACAACCTCTTCCCCTTCCCGCCTCACCAGCAGTGTCTCCGCTGTCTTGCTCGGCGAAGGCCAGGTCTGGATGAGTGGATAAAGGAACTGGCCGGGATCAATCAGGAAAAGAAACATGCCGATTGTAATGGCACGGGAATTTTCTGCATCAATGACCGGGACCACCAGCCCGATGCTGATATCCCCGGTCTTTTCACTGCGGTGGAAATCTGTGAGCAGAACCTTCCACGACTGCAATGCGTCATGCACCAGCTGTTGCGTGTGAGGCCCGGATATTTCTTCGTCGCGATCAGTCGATAGCAAAAGTGTTCCCGTACCGTCAAAAAGAACGACGCTCCTGTAATCGTAAATATCTTTTATTGATGTCATCCATCCGAGCAGCGCACGTTGAGTTTCTGCGTCTGCCGGCTCACGGATTAACTGCCGGATGTGAGAGGCAAAAAAAGGTGTCTTGAAAAGAACGGTGGCATCTGCGAGGCGTTCCTTGCGCCACCTTGAAATCTCGCCGACCTTCAAATCTGCGACAGTCGCGAGTTCCTTTTCCCGGAGATCTCTGACCTTTTTCTGCTGGTCTGTGTAGAAAAGGTATCCGAGGAGACCGATGCCAATGGACAGGAAAAGAAAGACGGCGATCAGATTACGGGGAGTCTTTGTGTTAGGCTGAGATGCCAAGGCTTCCCTTCCCACAAATCGTCAGATGAAGTATCTGCAATGGATTTTTCATGGGTGCATTACGAAAAATACCCTCATTCAATAGTAGCAGAATCCCGGGGAATTTCAAGGACATTATCATTTTGCTGTTACCGGTTTGCTTTTTTTATATACAATTTACTATGCTAAATCAATATACTTTTGGAGGTACGAAGGAATGACAATTACAGATAAGGCTGCGGAAAAGGCCAAGGCGGTGCTGGCCAATGAAGGCAAAGCTGACTGGGGCATAAAGATATTTGTTGCTGGACAAAGCTGCTGTGGTCCGTCCTATGGACTTGATCTGCAGGAAAAGAAAATGCCGCATGATGAGGTTGTGGAGAAGAACGGCCTCAGGATCTATATGGATAAACAGACACTGGATACCCTCGAGGGAAGAGAGCTCGATTACTATGTCGGCGAGGAGGGAGAAGGATTTATCTTTACCGGAGGAGTTTCCTCATGCAATCCCGGCGCGTCAGGATGCGGCACCGACAATTCAGGGTGCAGCTCCTGCGGATAGTAATTTGCTCCGAAACCCCTTCCCTTTGCGGGAGGGGATAAAGGGGGATTGGGGAGGGAATGCTTCTGGCGCCCGCCTGTTTTCCCCCGGTAGGGTGAAGGTCATAACCCACAGAAAAAAACATGTTTCCAATCCACAGGCCGAGACGGTTACGTAAGAATCCCGCGATCAGGAGAATGGTGCGTGAGACGTCACTTTCTCCTGATAATTTCATCTATCCCCTTTTTGTCACTTTCGGCAAAGGCGTGAAAAAAGAGATTTCATCGATGCCGGGCTGCTTCCAGGAATCGGTTGACAGGGTTGTAAGGCATGCCAGAGAAGTCCATTCGCTCGGTATCCCTTCTGTGCTTCTTTTTGGCATTCCGGAATATAAGGACGAAACCGGATCAGGCGCATATGACGAGCATGGGGTTGTGCAGAGGGCAGTAAGGGCAATAAAGGACAAAATCCCCGACCTTTACGTCATTACCGATGTCTGCATGTGCGAATATACCAGCCACGGCCACTGCGGAATCATAGAATCCGGGGATGTCCGGAATGACCCGACCCTCGAACTTCTGGCAAAGGAGGCGGTGTCACACGCGCGGGCAGGGGCTGATATGGTTGCCCCGTCGGATATGATGGACGGAAGGGTTGAGGCAATTCGCATTGCACTGGATGAAGAAGGAATGCCCGAAATCCCGATAATGTCGTATGCGGCAAAATACGCGTCGGCGTTTTACGGGCCTTTCAGGGAAGCTGCAGAGTCAGCCCCTCAGTTCGGCGACAGGCGTTCCTACCAAATGGACCCCGCAAACAGAAGGGAAGCGCTGAAAGAGGTTGCACTCGATATCGAAGAAGGTGCGGATATTGTAATGGTAAAGCCTGCCCTGTCGTATCTTGATGTCATTTCCGACGTGAGAAATACCTTTGACATCCCGGTTGCAGCCTACAATGTCAGCGGCGAGTATTCACTTGTGAAAGCTGCCGGCAGGCTTGGCTGGATTGACGAACAGCGTGTCATGATGGAGATACTTACTTCGATCAGGAGGGCAGGTGCAGACCTGATTCTTACCTATTTCGCGAAAGAAGCAGCAAAAATTCTGAACGCGTAAACAAGATTTTTGCTTGACCCCGCCATCGCTTTCCTTTTACAATTACCTTGTACATAAAATTATAATTATTATATAAACTAAATCGGAGGTTATTTATGAAACTAAGACTGCTCCTTCTGCTGTGCATATCCTGTCTGTTAGGGAGTGCTGGCGTGCATTCAGTGTATCCCGGGGAGATGACGAAAGAGGACTGCTTTTACCTTTCCAGTCTGCACTACACCACACGGGGGATGGCATACTGGTATGACAAAAAGAACGGCGGGCTGGAGACTCTCACCGGCATACCGTATACCAGTGACAGGCTTGACTGCATCAGTTGCCATGTGTCTTCATGCGATACCTGTCATAAAACAGGAAACGGAAGTGCACAGGCGTATTCAGTGAAGGAGGCGCGAAACCAGGAAATATGCCTCCGTTGCCACAAGCGTGAAAAGACAATCATGAAGATCGACAAGGATTTAAACCAGACAGATGTGCATGTCATCAGGCAGATGCAGTGCATGGACTGTCATACGGCAAGAGAAGTTCACGGCGATGGAACAGAATATCAATCCATGAAACAGCAGGGGGCGCTTGACGCACGATGCGGGAATTGTCATCAGGAGGTGAGGAAGAGCACTGCGCATACTGTACATGGAGATAAACTGGACTGCACCGCATGCCATGTGCGGCATGTAGTCAGTTGCACGAACTGTCATATCGGCACGCTGGTGAATGAACGCGTGCGCGTTGATATCAAGCTTTCCGGATGGGTCTATCTCATGAACTATAACGGCAGGGTTACCTCCGCGACCATGCAGACCTATGTCGTTCCTGAAAACAGAACCTTTCTCATGTTTGCGCCCCAGAACAGCCACTCCATTATGAAAGATGGCAGGAAATGCGATGATTGCCATGCTACTGAGGTTGTCCGGCAGGTGCTGAAAGGATCGCTGGATCTGACCTGGCTCGAAAACGGGGAACTCAAGCATATAAAGGCAGTGATCCCGGTTGCTGAAGGGGTAACGTATAACTCTGTCTATCAGGATTACCGGGACGGCAGATGGATTCCGATCAAGAATCCCCCGAAGCCGCTTCTTCAGTATGCCGGATACGGGACCCCGCTGTCTGAGACACAGATGAAAAAACTGGCGATGCCGATGGGCAAGTAAAATTATCTGATTGACTGTTCTTTGAATGGATCAGGAATGCACGAAAGCTGCTCTGATACCGTATCAGATCTGATGAAGCAGGTGTGACTGAATACCGCAAGGGAGGAATTCATGGCAAAGAAAAGAATCGCAGTCATTGCATGCAGGAATGTAAAAGGAGTCAGTTGTGTCGGGGGCTGCCTGAAATGTTTTAAAGGCGTGTCCGAGAAGGCCGGAGAGTACGAACGCTGGAAGGATTACGATATCGAGATTATCGGGATGGATGACTGCGGCGGCTGCCCCGGGGTGATTATGCCGAAGGTAGCCCTCATGATGGATATGGGAAAACTCTACGACAGGGACTTTGACGCGATTCATTTGGGGACCTGCATGATGAAGGCAACAAAAACCGCGAAATGCCCGATCGATTTCGAGGATCTCAAGAATAAAATAGAGGCAAATTTCAAAAAAGAGGTGATCATGGGGACGCATCCCTATTAACCCAGAGTATTCATGAAGCGTGGAATAGCAGATGAGCGTGTCAGAAGACTGGGATACTAAACAGAAATGTATTGCGGACATTTCCGGATGGCGGGAGAGGTTCCCTGTCGTACATGAACTGGCGGTCAGCGGCGACGGGGAAAAGATAGCCGCTGTCGTCGAAATCGGACAAAAGCAGGTTGCTCCCTGTCTGAACGGGGATCTCTGGCATGATACCTATGAAAGGGCGTGGTCGCTCAGATTTACCCCTGATGCCCGCCTCGCATGTGCAGTCCTGCGTGATTTTGCATGGACCGTTGCGGTGGATGAAGTACCGTGGGAACAGCGGTATGATTACGTGTGGAATATGACCTTCAGCCCTGAAGGGAGGGACATCGCGGTGAATATCAAAGAGGAAAACGAATTCGGGGTGTCTCTGAACGGAAGAGCCTGGTCGCACAGATTTCCTGAAGCGCGTGATCTCGCCATCAGTCCTGACGGAAGAAAAACCGCATCACGTGTAAAAGTGAAGAGAATTGCGGAACAGGACATCTTCGGTTTTGCAGAGAAGATCATATCAGTTGCGGTGAACGGAGAGAAATGGAATGACAATTTCCTGAGCGTCTCCGGTATGACCTTCAGCAATGACAGTACAGGGGTAGCAGCAGGAATCAGGACGGACCGGATGGAATTTTCTGTGTCGGTCGATGGGAAGCCATGGCACGAGCGTTTTCTCCAGGTGTGGGAACCGGTGTTCCATCCCCATTGCAAAGATGTTATCGCTCCGGTAAAGACGGAATGGGGGTGGACTCTTGCGAGAAACGGGGAGATCATCTGGAACCGGAGGTTCACCCAGCTCTGGGGGCAGAGATGGAGCCCCGATGGCGAGAGGATCGCTGCGGTAGTAGCAACGAAATTCGGCGACTGGACGATTGCGGTTGACGGCCTGCCATGGAAACGGACGTTCAGTGACGCGGTGCTGTTCCCTGTGTTCAGTCCGGATGGAAGCAGGGTTGCGGCAATCGTGAAGGAGAAGAACCGATATACCATCGCGGTAGACGGGAAACCATGGGAGAAGGATTTCGACATGATATGGGACCCTCTTTTCAGCCCGGACGGAAGGAAAGCTGCTGCAAGGGCCGAAAAGAACGGGAGGTTCTTCCTGGTGATAAACGGAAAGACCGGCAGCGAATCATATGAGATGCTCTGGGATCCGGTGTTCAGCGGAGACGGGGAGAAGATCTTGTTGAGATATATTGAAGGCGGCAGGTATTACCGGAGAATATCTCTGGTCGGAGAATATCAATGTTAGAGGTCAGAAGGAAACCTGTTTCCGATCCGGGCATGGATGAAACGGCCAGAAACCTTACCCCAGAAAAAATCGGAAGAGTAATCAAATGGGTCCTTGAAAAAGAAGCTGATCCGAGGTTTCAGACATTTGTCGAGACCTGCATCCACTGCAGTCTCTGTTCGGAGGCATGTCATTTTTACCGCTCATACAGAAGGGATCCCACCTATGCACCGGTCAGCAAGGTGAGACAGACCCTGTGGGACATGCTGAAGCATAAGGGCAGAATGGACGGAGAACGCATAAAAAGGTATGCGAGGATAGCTTTTACTGAGTGCAATCTCTGCAAGCGCTGCAGCATGTACTGCCCCTTTGGTATAGACATCGCGTACCTGATGTCACTGGTGCGGCGTATCTGCGGACTTCTGGAGGTTGTTCCCCGGGCCCTCCAGGATCAGGCAAACAGCCACATGTATACTTATACCCAGGCATGGGTTGCCCAGGACGACTGGGTGGACACGGTACAGTTTGTTGAGGATGAACTCAGGATGGAACTCAGGAACGCCCGCATCCCCCTTGACAGGACAGGCGCGGAGATCATGTATTCCCCGCACAGCCTTGAGACGAAGTTCAAGACCAATATCCTGTCGAATATCGCGAAAATCATGACGGTTGCAGGGGTTGACTGGACGATGCCGTCCGCCGACGGCTGGGACAGCACCAACCAGGCTATGCATATGGGAGACTACGAGACAATGGCCATGGTCGAGAAAAAGCATTTTGAAGCTGCCATGAGGCTTAAGGTGAAAAAAATCATGACCAGTGAATGAGGCCACTCATTCAGGGCCGCAGTGTATGACGGCTCACGGTGGTTAGGATGGAGGCAACCGCCTCTGGAGTATCTCCAGCCGACGCAATTTTTCTATGAGCTTATAAGGGACGAAAGACTGAAGATCGCAAAGAAAATTCAGGAACCTGTTACAGTGCAGGAACCGTGCAGCATCGTCCGGAACAGGGGGCTGGGGGATATGCTCCGTTCCATCATCGAGGCGACCTGCGAGGACTTCAGGGATGTGACCCCCCGGTATGAGCATAATTACTGCTGCGGTGCGGGTTCGGGGGTGATCAACTACGGCCCTCCCTGGAAATTCATCAGGATGGAAGGCGGACGCGTGAAAATGAAACAGCTCAGGGATACAGGGGCAAAGACCGTGATTGCGCCGTGCCACAGCTGTCATAAGACCATAGAGGAAATGATGCATCATTACCACGCTGACATGAACGTCATTTTCATCAGTGAGCTGCTTGTCAGAACAATGGAGATCCCGGAGCCCCTCAGGGTATCCGGCTGAGTGCGCCTCATTGACATAATTATGGGCATATGCCTATAATTATCCATGGCAAGACCCAAAAAATGCAGGTGTGTAAAATATACACCTCATGCGACGTATTTCAAGCCGAGGGCGATCCCTCTGTCAGAACTCGAAGAGGTCTCTCTCAGTATCGATGAGTTCGAGGCCGTCAGGCTTGCTGACTATGAAGGGCTTTATCATCAGGATGCAGCTGGGAGGATGAAAATATCACGACAGACATTCGGCAGAATTCTGGAACAGGCCCGCAGAAAGGTTGCAGAATGCCTGGTGAAAGGCAGGGCACTGCGCATAGAGAAACGACAGTCGGCACCTGTTTCATGATGATGTTCCAGAACAATGCATTCTTCAGCATTGTCGCGAAATACCCGCAAACGGAAGCGAGTGCGGGCACCGGGCACCTGTGCTATCATAGATTTTCAAGAAATCACTTCACTGTACAATGACAGAAAAAAATCACTGGGACTGGGATACCGCGGAAAAAATGGTTTCTGACGTCAGGGAATGGCGGGACAGATTTCCCGTTGTCCAGGAATTTGTAGTAAGCAATGACGGTGAAAAGGTCGCAGCGGTTGTTGAGCAGGAGAAACAGAAGGTTGCTCCTTGCGTGAACGGAAAAATCTGGGGCGAGGCGTATGAGAGGGTATGGTCACTGAAATTTTTGCCTGATCACCGGCTTGCCTGTGCAGTGCTCCGTGACTACGAATGGACTGTTGTCGTCGACGGGACCCCCTGGGAAGAGACATATGATTTTGTATGGAATATGACTTTCAGTGCTGACGGAGAGGGGATCGCGGTAAACATCAAGAAAGACAACGGGTTCGGTGTTGCCCTGAACGGCAACACATGGGAACACAGGTTCGTTGAAACACGGGATCTGGTCATGAGCCCTAACGGCAGGAGTACGGCAACACGGGTTAAGACGAAAAGGATTGCCACTCTCGACATAGCAGGTTTCGCAGAGAAAGCACTTACTGTTGCGGTTGACGGGAAGGCGTGGGACAGCCATTTTCTCGGAATCTGGGGCATGACCTTCAGTTCCGACAGTGCGAGTATTGCAGCCGGGGTGAAGCTGGACCACCTCGATTTTTCGGTTGCGGTTGATGGAAATATCTGGGGAACGTCATTCCCCGGAATATGGGAGCCGGTCTTCAGACCGGGGAACAGAGATGCAGTGGCTCCGGTCAAAACAGGGAAGGGGTGGACCCTTGCCATAAACGGGAGGCTGCTCTGGGAAAAAAGGTTCTCGCAGGTTTGGGGGCAAAGGTGCAGCCCTGACGGACAGCACATCGCAGCGGTTGTTGCCCCTGAATTCGGTGTATGGACGATTGCAGTTGACGGGTTGCCATGGGAAATGACGTTCGGAGACGCGGTGCTTTTTCCTGCGTTCAGTCCGGACAGCGGGAGAGTCGCTGCAGTCGTGAAGGATAAGGACAGATATACGATTGCAGTGGACGGAATTCCATGGAAAGAGAATTTCGACATGATATGGGACCCTGTGTTCAGTCCGGACAGCAGGAGAGTCGCTGCCAAAGCCAGAAAAAACGGGAGGCATATGGTCGTGGTTGACGGAAGGGCCGGACAGAGGACCTTTGAAGAGATGTGGGAGCCGGTATTCAGCCCTGATGGCGCGAAAATGCTCATGCGTTATATTGAGGACGGGAAATTTTACCGGAAAGTGGTGAAGGTTGAAGAGATTTAATTAAAAGGGATGCGGTGAGCAAGAAATGGTATGAAAAATATTTATGTATGACTTTCTGACAGGCATGGAGTTCTACAGATTTCTGAAGGGACCGATGGTCTGGTTCGCGTTCATTATTTTCACCGGTGGAAGCGCATACCGTGTCATCTCCCTTGTGTACCGTTCAAGAAACGCAAAAGTCATTTATACATACATGGATCTGAAGTACAGCCTCCGTTCCATCCTCCACTGGATCATTCCGTTTGCCAGCACGAATATGAGAAACCATCCATGGATGACGATCATTACCTTTCTGTTCCACGGCTGCCTCATCTTTACCCCCGTATTCCTTCTGGCGCACAATATGCTCATACAGGAATCATGGAACATTGCGTGGTGGACACTTCCCGAAAGGACCGCTGATGCAATGACCTTCATTGTCATCATGTGCGTCGTGTTTTTTGCGATCAGGAGGCTTGTCTCGCCTGAAGTCCGTTTTGTGACGTCCGCCTCAGATTTTGTGATCCTCTCGATCGCTGCGGCTCCGTTTGTGACAGGTTTTCTGGCGTTCCATCATCTCATGATTGATTACAGGCTTGCGCTCAATATCCATATCCTTGCAGGGGAAATTATGCTGATTGCGATACCGTTTACCAGATTGAGCCATATGCTCTTTTTCTGGCTTATCCGGGCATATACCGGTTCGGACTTCGGGGCTGTCCGTCATTCGAAGGACTATTAATAAGGACTATTAATAATGATACAGAAACATATCAGTGATGAATCGTTTTTTCGGGGAGTAACGAGTGTTTAAGGTTGAGCGAAAACCCGTCGCCGATCTCGGTATGGATGACACGGCGAAAGGGCTTGCCCCCGAAAGGATCGAAAAGGTTATGCGGTGGGTTCTTGAGAGGGAATCAGATGCGAGACTGAGGACGTATGTGGAGACCTGTATCCACTGCGGGCTCTGCTCCGAGGCCTGCCACTATTACCTGTCATACAAGAGAGACCCGAGCTATGCCCCGGTCAGCAAAGTCAGGCAGACCCTTTGGGACATATTGGGCAGGAAGCATCCGGCTGACGGAGAAACCGTGAAGAAATATGCCAGGATTGCCTTTGCCGAATGCAATCTCTGCAGGCGCTGCAGCATGTACTGTCCTTTCGGCATCGATATCGCGTACCTGCTTGCATTGGTGCGCCGCATCTGCGGGCTCCTCAATGTCGCACCCCAGTATCTCCAGGACAATACGAACAGCCATATCCATACCTTTACGCAGTCATGGGTGGGCCAGGATGACTATGTGGATACGCTCCAGTTTCTCGAGGAAGAACTCAGGATGGATATCCTCAACGCCCGCATCCCCCTTGACAAAACGGGAGCCGAGTACATGTATACGCCCCACAGCCACGAGGTTACATTCAAGACACATCTTTTGGCCAACATGGCAAGGATACTGAATGTGGCAGGGATTGACTGGACCATGCCGTCCACGGACGGATGGGAAAATACCAATCAGGCGATGCATGCAGGTTACTACGAGACCATGGGGATGATCGAACGGAAGCATTTCGAGGCTGCGTTCCGTCTGAAGGTCAGAAGAATCCTCGCAGGCGAATGCGGGCATGCATTCAGGGCTGCGGTCTACGACGGGACCCGCTGGCTCGGATGGAAAACCCCGCCGGTACCCTATGTGTCCGCAATCCAGTTTTTTTACGAGCTTGTCAGGGACGGAAGGATCAGAATAGCCCGGAAAATCCAGGAGCCTGTAACGGTGCAGGACCCGTGCAGTTTTGTGCGGAACAGGGGACTCGGAGAGATGCTCCGGTATATCATCAGGGCAACCTGCGAGGATTTTAGGGAGGTGACCCCGAAGCTGGAGCATAATTACTGCTGCTGTGCAGGCGGAGGAGTGATCAACTACGGACCGCCATGGAAATTCATCAGGATGGAGGGCGGGAGAATAAAGGTCAGGCAGTTCAGGGAAACCGGTGCAAAGATCGTTATCGCCCCTTGCCACAGCTGCCACAAGACAATCGAAGAGATGAGCGATTTCTACAAGCTCGGACTTCATGTGCTGTTTGCAAATGAATTGATAGTGAAAACCATGGAGGTTCCCGAAGCAATGAGAGCGGTGCAGCAAAAAAATGAAGGAACGGGCGGTGTATAAGAGGATACTGTATTTCTCCATTATCCTGGCATTTTTTGGTGCAGCACTCTTTGTGGTGCTGACAGGGGACACCTATTCCCGGGAAGAGACAAAAACACATGACGGGAAGCCGGAAGACAGACTGATAATTGCACATGCAGACATATTCGGGAGGCTGGAGCGTCCGGGTGTGCTGTTTGACCACGGACTTCATGTGGAGGCATCCGAAAAGGAAAGCTGTGACACCTGTCATCCGGGAACTGATGACGGCAATCTCATCTTCGCATTTCCTTTCAGGCTGATGGACAGAAACAGGGAACATGTCATGGATGGATTTCATAAAAAATGCATCGGCTGCCATAACAGGATGACCGAGGCAAAGAAGAAGGCGGGCCCTGTGCGCTGTGGGGAGTGTCATGCGGAAGAGAAGCATTCCCTGCGCACTGTATATCCACGCGTTGATTTTGATTTTACCACTCATGAGAAGCATGTGAGGAGCCTTCAGAAGCGCTGCATCCTGTGCCATCACAGCTACAATGAAGAACTCGTCTATGAGGAAGGAACCGAGCAGTCCTGCTATTATTGCCATGATGCACAGGAACAGAGAGGGCCTTCGCTGGCTGAAGAGACAAAGCTGACGCTTGCAAAGGGGCTCAGTATCAGAAATGTCTCTCATGCGCGGTGCGTCAACTGTCATCTGGATCGTGCAAAGGAGGGCGCAAAGGCAGGTCCTGTTGCATGTGCGCAGTGCCATACCGGCAGATACAGGACGATTGAAGAACTTTCAAAGGTGTCGCGTCCGGACCGGGACCAGCCTGAAACACACCTTATTCATAGCGAAAATGGAAGGATGAAGGGAGTGCAGTTTGACCATGCGTTCCATGAAAAGAATACCCCTCATTGCAGGTGCTGCCATCATGAGACATTACGCGCATGCAGGGAGTGTCATGGGCCGAAGGGGAGTTCGAAAGGCGCATGGATTTCTGCGGCACATGCATACCATGACATATTTTCCGGTTACAGTTGTGCAGGATGTCACAATGCCAGAAAGGCGGACACGCAGTGCGCGGGATGCCATCATCATCTCACTGGTCTGGATATGCAGAAGAAAGGCCAACAAAGGGAGTACTGCGGGGTATGCCACAGCGGGAAAAGAGAGGTTCCTGTACAGACAGGAATGCGTGCGCTTTCTGAACTGACCCCGGAGAAGGTTCCTGAGAAAGTAACGGTAAACGTGCTCGAAAAGGAATATGAGCCTGCAGTGTTTCCCCATCTCAGGATTATCAGGAAACTGGCTGCCATATCGAATGAATCGAAGATGGCGTCGTATTTCCATCAGGACGTCAGGACGCTCTGCAGGGGCTGCCATCACAGGAGCGATGCAGGGGCGGAGGCAGCGCGGAATAAGCCGCCGTATTGCAGGAACTGCCATTCCGTAACTTTTGATCCGAAGGACATGAACAGGCCGAGGCTGCTTGCGGTCTATCACCGGCAGTGCATGGCATGCCATGAAAAGATGAAGATACGAGCGGTGGGATGTGAGGACTGTCACAAGGCGAAAAAAACAGGACCGGATGATATTTTTTAACCCGGAGGACTGAATGTATATCATAGACCAGATTTTTTCCGGCAAGGGGTATGAATACGCGATCGCTGTCGGTTTTCTGTTTGTCTTTATCATCTTCTACAGATTCCTCTGCACTGACAGGACAGAGGAAGAAGACGAGGGGATATGAACCCGTGTGTCCCGGAATGTGCGAGGCTTAGTCTGCTGTGCACAGGAACCAGGCGCACCAGAGTGCAGGGCGGAGAGCATTAATGGGTATCAGCAGAAGAAATTTTCTGATAAGGTCCGCAGCGCTTGCAGGTGCGGCAGTTGTCGGCTCTATCACGAAGGTGCGAGCTGGCCAGACTCCTGACAGCAGGGGAGAGGGCTATGGAGTGCTCATCGATACGACCTTCTGCAACGGCTGCAGAAAGTGTGAATGGGCATGCAATGAATGGAACAAAAATCCCAACCAGCCCATAAAGGCGTATGAGAACAAGTCTGTGTTTGAGACCTACAGACGCACTCATGCGCATACGTTTACCGTTGTGAACAGGTTCATCAATCCCCTGAATGCAGAGCCTGTATATGTAAAAAAACAGTGTATGCACTGTCAGGACCCCGCCTGTGTTTCAGCATGCTTTGTGGAAGCATTCACAAAAACAGGAAGGGGAGCGGTGATCTACAATCCCGATGTCTGTGTGGGATGCCGCTACTGCATGATCGCGTGCCCTTTTGACATCCCTGCATATGAATACCACGAACCGGTGAGCCCGGGGGTGACCAAATGCACGCTCTGTTATGACAGGATACGCAGGGATGGCGGTCTGCCGGCATGTGTTGAAGTCTGTCCCACGGAAACGCTCAGGTTCGGTCCACGAAAAGAACTGATTGCAGTGGCACATGAAAGGATACGAAACAACCTGAAAAAATATGTGGATTACGTGTACGGAGAGCATGAGGTCGGAGGCACAAGCTGGCTTTATCTGTCTGCAGTGCCTTTTGAAGAGATAGGATTGAGACAGGATCTCGGCACCAGGCCGATACCGGATACAGGCAAAGGGTTTATGTTTATGGTGAAGGTTCTCGAAATTGTCGCTGCATGGCCGCTTGTCTTTGCAGCCTTTCATGCAATTGCACGATTACGGAAAAAGAACGCTGATACCCGGGTGTCAGCAGACGATAAAAATGCAGAAGAACATGACAGAAAAAGCTGATTCATCGTCCTGGGTCCGGAAAAAGATATTCATGGGAATGACATTCCGTGAATATCTGAAGAGCTGTGTTACCCTCACGAATGGTATTGCAGCGCTGATCCTGATCGTCTCTGTCCCGGTAATGATCTACAGGCTGGTCTACGGACTCGGCCCGTCTACCAATCTTTCTGATACCAATCCATGGGGGATATGGATCGGTATCGATGTGTTGAGCGGGATTGCACTGGCTGCCGGAGGGCTGGTCATAGGGACAGCATATTACCTTTTCGGCATGAAAGAATACCATCATTTTGTGAGGCCTGCCATTCTCACGAGCCTGCTCGGCTACCTCTTCGCAGTTCTGGGGCTTCTCTTTGACCTCGGCCGCTATTATCGCCTTCCTTATCCGATGGTCGTCTCATTCGGCCTGTCTTCGATCATGTTTCTCATCGCATGGCATTTCGCACTCTATATCATGGTGCTTTTCGTGGAGTGGAGCCCTGCATTGTGGGAATGGCTCAACATGAGAAAGGCCCGGCAGTGGTTCAGCAGAATGGCTGTGTGGGCGACTGTGTTCGGGGTCATTATTGCGGGAGGGCATCAGTCTGCGCTTGGCGCATTGTTTCTCATTGCGCCGGGCAAGCTGCATCCGCTCTGGTATTCTGAACTGCTTCCGCTTTATTTCCTGATATCGGCGATTATCGCCGGCCTTTCGATCGTTATTTTTGAGAGTGCACTGACCCGCCGAATTTTCACAGAAAAGGTTGAACATTTTGATTCAGGCCGGTTTGACAGGCTGACGATCAGCCTTGGAAAGGCCTCTTCAGCTGCGCTGTTCACCTATTTTTTCCTCAAGCTCCTCGGACTGGCACATGCGCATACCTGGCCTCTCCTGAGTACACCATATGGATTCTGGTTCCTGTTCGAAATGCTGGCATGCGTGCTTCTTCCCGCATTTCTTTTTGCCTATGGGGTCAGATACCGCAATGCGAAAGTCACGAGATGGACAGCCCTTCTTGCGATTACCGGCATTGTCCTCAACCGGGTCAATACCTCGATCATCGCCTTTAACTGGAATGCGCCGGAACGGTATTACCCCCTCTGGTCTGAAGTGGTCATCACGGTCGGCATCATTACCATGGCGGTCATTGCGTTCCGCTGGATTGTCAATCGCATGGCAATCCTGCATGAGCATCCGGACTATGAATCATCACACTGACCGCATCCCATCTGTATTGAGGAAGAAGATTATGAATATACAAGTTAGTGACTGCGAGGAAACGGGTGAGAATACTGGTTCTTGGCATAGGTAACCCTCTCAGGTCTGATGACGGCGCAGGGCTGCACGTGATTGAGGCGCTCAGAAAGGAACGTCTGCGCGGAGATATTGATCTGCAGGAAGCGCTAACAGGACTTGATATCCTGGATGCAATTAAGGGATACGACAGGATTATTCTGGTCGATGCGATTCAGTGCGGGGGCGCCCCTGGCACTGTGTATCAGTTGTCTCCCCAGGATTTTAGAGACAGGCAGACCGCACACTCCTTTTCAGCACATCTCAATATGGACTTCTCTGAAATGCTTGAGCTGGGGAAAAGGGTCTTCCCCGGCATGATCGCGGAGGATATACGTATCATCGCCATTGAAGCAGAAGACATTACCACGATTTCCGACATGTGCACTCCCGCGGTCGAAAAGGCGATACCCCTTGCGGTTGACCTCATTAAAGGACTTGTGTAATCAATTCCCACAGCCGGGGGTATTCGTCCTTTACAGGCATAGCATCCTGTTTCAGCAGCCGCAGGCCTTCCGGAATATATTTAAGGAAATAGTTTTTCCCCTTCACCGCTGACAAGAAACCATATGCGCCGAGCGCCTGCATATGACGCTGGAGCCGGCAGGAGAGGAGGCTTTCCCTGAATTCGCTTTCTGACAACTCACGCGTAGCTTCATCCTGAGAAATTACTCTGAGATATCCAGCGGTCCCCCGTGAGTCGTTTTCTCCATCCGGAGAAGAGGAGTAACCCTTCTGAATATAATAATCCAGCAGGGATTCTCGCACAACTTCATCAAGACGGTAATAAGGGTCCCAAAGAAGAGAAACGACATCATAGGCCGGAGGCCCGACCCTTGCCCCCTGATAATCCAGGAGTCCCGGGACATCTCCCGGAGTAATCATGATATTCTGTGACTGAAAATCCCTGTGGATCACAGTCTTTGGAAATGAATCTGTGATTAATGCAAGTCTGTGGAGTTCTTCATTCAACGCGGAAAGATTCCGGAGTCTGATATTCCTGATTCCTGCAACATACCGTTCAAGGAAATAGGTTGTTTCCCATCTCAGGTGCCCGTAGTCAAAAACCCTTTCCAGAAGTGGAGGGCATTCTGCGACATGCCCGGTGACTGATGTATGGAGCAGGACAAGGATATCGATTGCCTTCCTGTACACGGTGTCTATTTTCTCCCTGCTTCGGGGACACCGCAGCCAGCTGTAGAGGGAAAGGTCACCGAGGTCTTCGAAGGTAGCGCTTTTGCCGTCAGCATGTTCCCTGATCAATGCCGGCACCGGCACAGAGTATTTCCGGAAAAAGCGGGTATATTCAATGTGCCGAAGGAAGTCGGGATCGTGTTCAGAACACTGCATGAGAATCTCTGTCCGGCCGTTCTTCCTTATCCTGTAGTACTGCCTGTCAGACCCGCCGGTTCCTGTCAGGATCGCTTCTTCTCCGGAGATTCCGAATACCTCTTCTTCGCTGAAGTTCAGCCGGAAGCCTGAACCGAGAATGCAGTTTTCAAGTATTTCCCCTCCGCTCTCCGGGGCGGACGCATACGCGGTAGCGTCCTGCTGGACACCGTGAAAGGTTGTTTCGGGCAGCAGGACACAGTTGCGCAGCGATATGCCGCGACGCAATACCGCCTGGCTTTCTATCACCACATACCCGTCCATAGCTGCGTCTGCGCAGTTCTTTGCGGAAGGATGGATATACACCGACTCGCCGTTTTTTCTCAACTCCTGAAAGAGAGTCCTTACATAGGACGCCGGGGTTCCGATGTCACTCCAGGAAGAGCCGCTCACGTCGAATGTCCCGATCCTGTTCCCTGCGTCGATTGCCCTGAACCAGGCATCAACGACACTTGATACCCCGTCCGGCAGGAATTGGAGAAAATCCGGCTCGTATACTGCAATGCCGGTAAAGGCGGCCGGTTTCCATCCTCCCTCTGCCCATTTCCTGCAGGAGATAAAGCCTGTAAGAATCCCGTCCCCGTTGACCTCGAGACGGTTGAATTCCGGATGGGTATGCACGGCGAGAGTGGCAAGGTTCCCAGAATTCAGATGGAAGGCAAAGAGTTTCTCAAGATCAATGTCGGATACGATATCCCCGTTGTGCACAAGAAACGCTGACTGTTTCAGGAACCCGCCTGCGTTTTTCAATGCGCCTCCGGTCCCCAGGATCGGGTCTTCCGGAAAGCACACAAGCATTTTGTTGAAGGGAGACTCTGCAATCCACTTCTCAAGAAGCGGTTTTTTATGGTGGAGGTTTATCCCTATATTCGTTACCGGCAGGGCTGATATTTTTTCGAGGATCCTTTCAAGTACAGGTGTGCCGAGCAGGGGGAGCAACGGTTTCGGAATAAGATCGGTGACCGGCCTCAGACGTTTACCCAAACCGGCAGCAAGGATGAATGCTGAGACATTCATACCAAGATTTCTCTGAATATCACCCAATCGAAAGCGTTATCTTCAGGCATAGAACAAATACTTCTCCCGGGTATTTTTGCGGAAATTTCTGCACTCCTCCTGCCACCATGCTTCCATTTCTTCAAGCGTCTCGCCGCGTGCAATATCCTTCCTGAGTCTGTCAGTGCCTGCAAGGATATCGATCGGCATCTTTTCCGTCTCATATTCGTACGGGGGCGTTTTCCATGCGAATTGATCAGGATACAGATCATGTGTCGCTTTCAGTATGGCAACACCGGTCTTGAAGGGTTTGAATCTCTCTTTCTGCGTAACATGTATTTGGGCGCCGCCGCACAATCTGCCCGCATGTTTTTGAAACGCCGGCTGAAAAAAAGCCGGCCTGAAGACTACACCCGGAAGCCTGTATTCCATGAGCAGCGTGACAAGTCTGTCGGGGTCTATGAACGGAGCGCCGAATATCTCAAAAGGTCTTGTCGTTCCCCTCCCTTCGCTGAGTTCAGTTCCTTCAAGAAGGCACATGCCGGGGTAAACGCGCGCAGTATCCGGGGTCGGCATGTTTGGCGAAGGCATGACCCACGGAAGCCCGGTATCCTCATACCACATCGTCCTTTGCCAACCATGCATCGGGATCACATGAAAGTCCAGCGAAGGATACCATTCTTTGCGCAAGTACCCGCAGATTTCTCCGGCGGTCATCCCGTGGCGCACCGGCAAAGGGCGCTGTCCCACAAACGATGCAAAGGACATATCCAGGACAGGTCCCTCGGTGAGATGCCCGCCGATTGGATTCGGCCTGTCCAGAATGACCAGTGACTTCTTCGCTACCATACAGGCCTGCATGCAGAGTTCCATCGTCCAGATGAAGGTATAATATCGCGAACCTGCATCCTGCAGGTCAATGATAAGGACATCGAAATTGTTCAGCATCGAAGGTTCAGGCTTGCGGATACGGCCGTAAAGGCTGAATACGGGTAACCCTGTCTGTCTGTCGGTGAAGCCTTCCCATTCGATCATGTTATCCTGCGTTTCTCCCCTGATTCCGTGCTGCGGCCCGAAAAGGGCTTTAACCATGATTTTTTTTGATTTCATGAGCACCGAAACAGAATGTGCGAGCCGCCTGTTCACAGAGGCCGGATGGACAAGAAGTCCGGCGCGGCAGCCTTTCAGGGAACGGGGCCATTTTTTTTCACACAGATCGATACCTGCCAGAACCGGTTGTTCAGTCATTGTCTTCAATCACATAACTTACAGTAATGTTCATGTCTTTCCGGAGGGAATGGTGCACAGAGCAGTATTTCTCCTGTGAGAGTGAAATTGCGCGGTCGAGCTTTTTGGGAGTAATGCCTTTGCCTGCTATCCGGATCTTCATATGTACTGCCGTGAAATATTTCGGCGGCACAGGGTTTCTCTCCCCGATGGTTTCGATATCGAACCTGGTGATTTCCATTTTCATTTTTTTCAGGAACAAGACCATGTCTATTCCCAGACAACCCGGCAGACTCATGAGGAGACTGTCTGTCGGTATGCATCCTTCCTTCGCATCTGCGTCGAAGTCTATCGCGTATCCCCGTATTCTGGCGGTAAACACCAGGTCTTTCTCCCACGTAAGAATTCCCCTGCTGATATTCGCCACGTTTTCCTTATATCCTTCACCGGTCAGGGATTGTTCCAGCCCGGTATCAGTACCTTCGAGATCTCTTGCCTCCATTCGATATTTCTCCTTTTCATAAGATTCATTCCGATGTTATGCGTACCTATTATAGCGGACAGAAAGGGAATGCAGGGATGCGCACCGTATTTGCCCCCTCTGTGAAGGAAACCCGGTCTTAATGGAAAAAGTCTGCTGTCTTACGGAATGGTATCCACAGAAGCAAACCCGGGCTCGTGGAGCGGAATCAGGATATCGGCCATCTCCTTCACTTTCATTACGATGTCGTATGCCTCATAACTGTTGACGTGAGTGCCCGGCGGAATGACCTCCATTTCCATCGCGCGTATCCTCGGCGGCGGGGTAAAGTTTTCCATGATGAGACAGAACCCGGTTATGGCAGCTGTTCCCCCGGCGGTATCGACCAGGACCGTCAACCCGCCTTCGGTATGCGCAGGGGTATGCATAACCCGTATTCCCGGGACGATTTCCGCATCTCCCGTGAGCGTTCTGACCTGCCCTTTCTTTTCCACGTCTGCAATGAAATCCTCATTATAGCGGAAATCCAGAGGATGAGGGTTGTGTATCCGTTCCAGTTCCTTTGCATGGACATAGATCTCGGCATTCACGCACTTGTCATCGTTTTCGCAGTGGTCATTATGCAGATGCGTATGGATTACGATATCGATATCTTCAGGTTTCAGTCCCCAGCGCGCAAGCCCTTCTTCGAACGTATAAATCCTGCCGCCGATCGCGCTTTCCCTTTCCTGCGACTGCAGCGGGCTCATCTCTCCCGTATCCACAAGGATTTTCCTGTCGCTGCCTTCGAGATACCAGCAGTAGATGGGAATAGTGTAAGGCTGCCCGTAGTCATGCTGATAAGTCATCATCCCCTTATCAAATGCCTTAGTCCCCATCACGATCGGATGAATTCTGTACTGAACCGGATTTCCCATGATTTCTCCTTCTGACAGTTTATTTAATGCCCAGATCCAGCGATAAACAACTCAAACGTTTGGCAAACAGGTCATTGCGAGCCCCGAAAGCATTCGGAGCGTGGCAATCTCAGATGATAAAGCGAGATTGCTTCATTACACTCGCAATGACTATGCGTATCGCTGGAACTGGGTACTATATCACTCAATATACACAGACCTCTCCTAATAGTATAAAACATAACAAGCGGTATTGTTTGATGATTGATTGGCGCGACTGACAGTAACGGACCTGCTGATTCAGAGATTCCCCGCGCTGCAGTTCAGTGCATTATTGATACCAAGGGTCAGGCGATCCACTCCTCACTGAACACGGTGAAGCCGGCCTCTTTGAGCCTTCTGATTGTATCCGGCTGGGGAATGCAGGTTTCTTCCTCAAGGAAATCCCTGTAGCCGGTTTCTGCCAATTTTTTTGCAAGAGCCGATTTTTCATCAGCCGGCATGATTCGTGTGTCGGTCATGGATGCCACATGAAAAGACATTTTATATTTTATAAGAGAACTCACGGCATTGAAAGGAAGCTGATAGAACTCTCCATGTGCGCCGGTGATCCTTTGAAATCCTGCTGCTGTCCCTGCTTTTACGGATACCCTGACATGGAACTGATTGAATTTGCTCAGCCTCTTCACATATTCCTCGTCAGCACCGAGAAGAATGCCGTTTGTTTCGAGAGTGAGTATGGAATCCGTTCCCTGCATGGCATCCAGAAGACCGAAGAGATGATCACGGCAGGCAGTCGGTTCACCACCTGACAACCTCAGTCTTTTTACTCCCTTCGGATTGGCATATTTCAAGAGTTCCCCAAGTGCCTCTTCCGGAGAATAGAATCTGCCGAATTTTTCGGGATCATCCCTTGACTGGTCAGCCCAGCAGAAGATGCATCTGAGACAGCAGCCTGCAGAGTACCCTGTGGATATCCCTCCGTGGGGCCCGGAACGGCAGAAGACAGTATATTTCATGCCGGAGTTTTTGCAGACTGCCTCAGCAAGGGATAAAGAGAGAGCGACAGGATCAAACGGCTTCTGGGGTTGTTTCATGCTGTCCCCTTAAAAAAGAGTGTTGTGCGGCTTACGGGATAAGGGCATCGAGCCAGGCTCGCTGCACTATAAAATTATTTCATCATAATCCGCCGAGCAGATAGGAAAGCTCTTTCTTGGGCTGAGGAAGACCCGCCATTTTCCATGCCACCGCATGGCTGCCGAAAAGCCTGAGAACACTTCCGGTCGACTTGTGCATGCTCTTGGCGACCATGGTGAGTGAAGGGAAAATATAATTTTGCTTGTAATATCCTCGTATGAAATAGAGTATCTCCAGCATATCGGGGGTTATTTCTTTTTTGAAGAGAGTTTTTGCAAGAGCACACGCCACAAATTCATTCCAGTCGTCCGGATTCAGAAGATATCCTTCGTTGTCTATCTTGAACTCAATTCCTTCACAGTGGATTGTCTGTTGTTGATCAAATTTATCTTCCATGTTCATAATTATGTATGCCGGATAGGGGTTCTTTTGGCTGAGGAAGTCCGGCTATTTTCCATGCTGTTGCATGATTTCCAAAGATTGCCATGACGTTTCCTGTCGGTTTTTCGAGACTTCGGGCAACGAAACTGAGAGACGGAAACGAGTTTTTATTCTGATAGTGGTCTCTGATGAAATACAGAATGCCCAGCATGACAGGGGAGAGTTCCTTTTTCCCTTCTTTTTTTGCAAGGGCGCATGCGACAAATTCGTTCCAGTCCGCAGGGTTCAGAAGAAACCCCTGATCGTCAACATGAAAGACGATCCCGTCGCAATTGATTTTCTGGATGCCTGATGGCCTGAATGATATCGGTGACATATATATTATTAATTTATAATTATATTGATAATCAAAATTATAGTTAATATGCAAATCAAAATCAAGCTTTTTTTATAAAGGGGTTGCATACTGGTATTATCCGCATCCGTAAAGTGTTTTTGCATTCAGGGGGCAGATAGCGGGATTCATCACCGCACAGTGAAATACATGGAAAAGATACCGGGAAAACCGCTGTGTCAGCTTCCCGGTATCTTCCTGCTGTCCCTTGCAACTTCGGTCTTTTTCAGGAGGTGCCATTCAGCAGGTCCCTGAGTATCGACTGATAAATAACTCATCATCAGTGCCGGAAGAAATAAGTCTTACAAACCTAGCGATTGTATGTTTAAATGTTGCCATACGGACACAGAGGGGTTGATGAGTTCCCGGATAATTTTTGGCGTAAAATTATAAATATAATGTATTTTAAAAGCAAAAATTTACGTTGACAAACACCCTCATTAGAATTAATCTATTTAATCTATATAAGCCTGGTTAACCATCAGATTTAAATATCAAACAGGGGGTAAATGAAATGAGACTGTTAGTTTTAGGCGGCGGATGTGCTGGTACAATGATTGCGAACAAGATGAGAAGGAAGTTTCACAAGGATGAACTGGAGATCGTAGTTATCGAAAGAAGCGAAAAACACCTCTATCAGCCCGGGTATACACTTCTCTGCTTTGATCTTGTGGAACCGGAAGACCTGATAAGACCGACGAGGGACCAGTTCCTGGATGGTATTAATCTTATTTTCGACGAGGCGTTGAAGATAGATTCACAGAACAACAAGGTGGTGACAAAAGAGCACGGAGAATTATCGTACGATTATCTTGTCATCGCAACAGGCGCAACCTATGTGTATGGCGAACCGGAAGGAGCAAAAGAGGCGCTCGATAAAGGCGGTGATTTCGGCATGTTCTATACCTTTGACGGTGCTCTGAAGATGAGGGATGCCATTAAGAATATCGATGGGGGCACGATCGTCTCCCTGATAACCGACCTCCCGATCAAATGCCCTGCTGCTCCGATAAAATTCATCGCGATGGCTGAAGACACGATGAGAAGGATGGGGAAAAGGGATAAATTCAGATTCATCATCACAAGCCCGATGCCGAAAAGTTTTTCGAGAGAGCCGTATGCGTCAAAGCTGAGCAAGATTTTTGAAAACAGGGATATTGAGGTTGTTGCAAACTATGTCCCCGCAGAGATCGACCACGAGAAAAAGATTATCAAAGGCTATGACGGAAGAGAACTGCGGTATGACCTCTGCTGCTTTACTCCTTCCCACGAAGGCGAGCAGGTTATTCAGGAATCTGAAGGAATCGGGGATGCCTCCGGCTATGTCGCGGCGGATAAATTCAAGATGAACAGCAAACATGCTGCCAATATTTTTACTCTCGGTGATGCTTCAGATTTTCCGACATCGAAGACAGCATCCGGTGCAAGAAAGCAGGCAGCCATATTATCGAACAGGCTGAGTTCGCTGATTAAGGGCGAACCGATGTCTGACAAGGATATTTATGATGGTGAGATCATATGCCCGATTCTGACCAGGGACAAGAGAGTCATGTTTGCGCACTTCAACTACACCGAGAGCATATCAGCAGCGCAGGAAAGCTATATCAACTGGGTGCTCAAGGTATATATGCTGAGAGGCCTTTACTGGAATCTCATGATGCCGGGCTTAATGTAGGCCGTCATTAGCTGATTTTTTAACAAGTGACAAATTTTTTTTAAAGGAGCTAAGATGGCAGAGAAACCTACGCTGAAACCGTCAAATGGCGACGAAAAGATGGCTGCCCAGGTTAATGAGATATACAGCAAATTCCACATGGTAGAGAATCTGCTCGCTGACCTGAGTCCGGCCCTAGAGAAGATTTCGAAGGATTTACATCCGACCATAAAGGACTTAAGAGAGAAATATGAGCGTGATGAAACCGTTGAACTGATCCGTAAAGTAGGCGACAACATCCCGACATTCCTGCAGCTTTTCGAGATGATGAAGATTGTGAAGGGGCTGCTTGCGGACATGATGCCTGCGGTGGAGAAGATCGCTGACGACGCATCGCCGGTCATCAAGGACATGCGTGAGCGGTTCGAGCGGGAGGAAACATTGGCCCTGCTGAAGAAGGTGGGCGACAACATCCCGCTGTTCCTGCAGCTGTTCGACATGATGAAGATCGGACAGGGAATGCTTGCGGACCTGATGCCTGCGGTGGAAAAGATCGTTGACGACGCATCGCCGGTCATCAAGGACATGCGTGAGCGGTTCGAGCGGGAGGAAACATTGGCCCTGCTGAAGAAGGTGGGCGACAACATCCCGCTGTTCCTGCAGCTGATGAGCTTGATCCCGGTCGGTAAAGGACTGGTCGAAGATATGCTTCCCGCTGTCGACAAAATTACTCATGACATCTCTCCGACAATAACTCAACTGAGGGAGAAGTACGAACGCGAAGAGACACTTGAGATGATTATGAAGCTCGGGGATGATATTCCCGTACTGATTATCCTTCTCGACTTGTTGGGGAAGCAGGAGATCCCGGGCATGCTTAATAAGCTTGGGGAGCAGATGGCGATGTTTGAAAAACTCGTTGATTTTCTCGATGAGTTCGGAAAGACAGGCATACTTGACGTGGTGACAAAGCTGATGGTGTCAAAAGAAATGAACTTCATGATCAGAGGAATCGACAAGTGTGCCATTACTGCGTTGCAGGATATCAGAAGCAATCCCGTGAAACCCGGAATCAAGAATCTCATCACCGCTGTCATGGACCCGGAAGTACAAAAAGGTCTTTTGATATTGACCAAGTTCGCAAAATATCTGCCAAGGAGCTTGGCAGAGGCACAGAAGGAAGTCGGATAGTTTTTTCCACCGCCCTCTGTTACTGGAATTTAAAAAACCCTGCAGAAATACTGCAGGGTTTTTTTTTACATCAAATGCCCACACCATGATCGGGAAAGCTCGACCGGACCCGGCTCTATAGTAATGATAACAAAGCACGTCGATTCAAGCTCGTAACCCTGTATATAAGCGAACATCGGATGGTATGGGGCGGGTCTTCTGAGCAGTTTTTCCGCATTCAGCATGAAAATATATAACCTAAATTTACAATTTTAATTAACATATAAAAATAATTTTAATTTATCTACTAAAAATATCTTGACAAAGAGTAAAACTATATGTACAATTTTTCTAAAAATATATTTAGCATTTCCAATTTTATGAAAAGGAGGTTTCACTATACGACAAATGGCGGATATAGCGGAGTGGGATTGGGATACAGGTCAAAAGAAAGTAGCGGACATAAATCAGTGGAAGAAGACATTCCACGCAGTCCGTGAATTGGTCGCCAGCGATGACGGCGAAAAAATCGCAGCGGTAGTAGAAACCGATGACAAGAGATTTACCACGTGCGTGAACGGTGAAGCATGGGAAGAAACCTTCGAACGTCTCTGGTTCCTGAGATTCAACATGGATAATCAGCTTTATTCCCTGGCGTACAGGGATTATGAATGGGCGGTCGCAGTTGATCATGAAATGTGGGAAGAGAAATTTGACACAATATGGAATCTCCAGCTTACTCCCGACAGAAAAGGCGCGGTAGCCAACTGCAAGAAAGACAATACGTACGGGATTGTCCTGAACGGAAACGTCTGGGAAAACAGGTTTGCTGATGCACGGAACCTCGCTATCAGTTCTGACGGGCAGAAGACCGCTGCCAACGTCCAGACGAAATCAATCAAGGTTGCAGATATCTTTGCGTTTGCAGAAGGAATCTATTCCATTGCAGTAAACGGGGAGCCATGGGACAGGAATTTCATGAGCGTATGGAGTTTCACGTTCAGTCCTGACGGGAGCAAGGTTGCTGCGGAGGTAATGCTGGATGTGGGTGCCTTTACCATTGCGGTTGACGGGACCCCATGGGAGCAGACGTTCGGCTGCGTATGGGAGCCTCTTTTTGTTCCGGGAACCTCAGATGTCATTGCGCCTGTAAAAAGAGGAGCGGTATGGACGCTGGCCGTAAACGGCAAACCGGTATGGGGAGATTTTTTCCAGTTGTGGGGACAGAAGTACAGCAATGACAGAAAAAAATTGGCTGCGATTGTTGCGACAGATTTCGCGAAATGGACGATAGCAGTTGACGGTATCCCGTGGAACAGGACATGGGATGAAACTGTCTTGTCTCCTTTTTTCAGCCCTGACAGCAAAAGAGTTGCCGCAATTGTGAAAGAGCATAACAGATGGACGATAGCAGTTGACGGCGCTCCATGGGCCAGTACCTTTGACATGGTATGGGACCCCATATTTGCCCCCGGAGGAGATAAGGTAATCGCAAAGGCGGAAAAGGACAAAAAATATTACATGGTCGTTGACGGCAGGATAGGAAAAAAGGGACACGATGCGCTCTGGAATCCGGTCTTCAGCCCTGACGGCAGCAAGGTGTTGTTCAGATGCGTGGAGGGCGGAAAATATTATCGCAGAGTCGTTCCGGTAAACGAAATATAAGGCAGGGAGAAAGACATGTATGACTTTATAAAAGATCCGTCTCTGTATAGTTTCGTCAGAGGCCCCCTGGTCTGGATTGCATTTTTTGTATTCATCGGCGGGAGCGTATACAAAATAAGGGAATTGTATCTGCTCGCCAAAAAAGAAAAAGTGGTGATACCGTTTCTCGATATCAAATACAGCCTGCGGTCGATTGTTCACTGGGTGCTCCCTTTCGGGAGCGTGAACTGGAGAAAGCGCTGGGTGATGACCACCATGACTTTTGCGTTTCACATATGCCTTGTATTTACCCCGATATTCCTGCTTTCCCACAATGTTCTCTGGTACGAATCCTGGGGCATAACCTGGTGGACGCTCCCCGAAAGTCTTGCTGATATCATGACTCTCATTGTCATTGTCACCTGTGTCTTCTTCTTCCTGAGAAGGATTCTTGCCCCGCAGGTAAGATTCGTTACCTTTTCTTCCGATTACCTTATTCTTGCTATCGCATTCGCCCCGTTCATAACCGGTTTTCTTGCGTATCACCAATGGCTTCTTCCGTATAAGATAATGGTTATTCTCCATATAATTGCCGGTGCAGGTATGCTTATCGCGATACCTTTTACCAGATTGGGACATATGTTCTATTTCTTTTTGACAAGGGCATATCTGGGATCTGAAATCGCATTCCGGAAAGGGACAGACTGGTAACCATGAGGAAATGTATTAATGTGTGTGAGGAGGATAATAAATGATAACCTACGAAAGGACCCCTATTGCCGATCTGGGCATCGATGAATCGGCAAAACGACTGACACCAGAAAAGATCGAAAAAACGATTAATGCAGTTCTCAAGGGAACAGGGGCACGGCTGAAGGCGTATCTTGAAACCTGTATTCACTGTGCATTATGTTCAGAGGCCTGTCACTATTATCTCTCGCATGACAAGGATCCGACTTACTCGCCAGTTGCCAAGGTTAAACTGACCTTATGGGAAATGGTCAAAAAGAAAGGCAAGGTGAGTCCTGATTTCATCCGCCAATGCTCAAGGATCGCATACACTGAATGCAACCGTTGCCGGAGGTGCAGTCTCTACTGCCCTTATGGCATAGACATATGGTATCTGATGGCGCTCGTCCGCCGTATCTGCCTGCTTCTCAAAGTAGTGCCGCAGTATGAAATGGATACAAACTATAGTCATGCGGCGACACTCAACATGATGTGGCTGAAACAGGATGACTGGGTTGACACCGTTCAGTGGCAGGAAGAAGAAGTCAGAATGGAATATCCCACCGCCCGCATTCCGTTTGACAAGGAGGGAGCGGAAATCATGTATACGCCGATTGCGCCTGAACCGAAATTCAAACCGCAGCTCCTTGCGGCAACGGCAAAAATATTCCATGCTGCCGGGGTTGACTGGACGATGCCGTCGTTCGATGGCTGGGACAACAGTGACATATCAATGCATGTTGCCGATTTCGAGACCATGGCGCGGGTTGAAAGAAAACACTTTGAGGCAGCCTTCAAACTGAAAGTCAAGCGAATAGTAATGTGCGAGTGAGGGCACGCATTTAACGCCGCAAGTTATGTGGCACCGCAATGGTTAGGATGGAAGCAGTCACCGATAGAATATGTTCATGCAGTGAAATTCTATTATGAACTCATCAGGGACGGAAGAATAAAAATCATCAGGAAGATCACGGAACCCGTTACCTATCAGGAGCCATGCAATATTGTCAGGAATGCCGGTTACAAGGATATGCTCCGGTATATCATCGAGGCGGTATGTGAAGACATACGGGATCCGTATCCCAACGGCATGCATAATTACTGCTGTATTGCCGGCGGAGGCGTGATCAACTGCGGACCTCCGTACAAGATGACGAGGATGATCGGCAACAGGGTCAAGGCCGAGCAGTTTGCTGCCACGGGCGCTCATATTATCATATCCCCTTGACACAACTGCCATAGTGGGATTGAAGATCTCACCAAGCATTACAAGCTGAAAATGCATGCGGTATTTTTCTCGGACGTACTGCTCCAGTGTATGGAGCTGCCAAAGGAGTGAAAACCATCAGGAATAAACCGGGAAGGATTGAATCATGAACAGAAAGATAATTATCTTGGGAGTAAGCATAGTGTATCTTATCCTGCTTATTTACGGTTTAAGTACCGTTTATTCTGTGGGGAATCCTGTTCCTCCGAAGATGCTGAAGGTCGAAAAACCCGAAAACCTGATAGCAATTGCGCATACGGAAATCTTTGGCAGACTCGAGCGTCCCCAGGTCATATTCAATCACAAGAAGCATGAAGAGGCCCTGAAGGCAGATGGGTGCAATGCCTGCCATACGGAAGCTGAGGATGGCTCGGTAAAGTTCGATTTTCCGAAGGATGTCAAGAAAAAAGACAAAAAGTCTGTAATGAATGCCTACCATGACGAATGCATCGACTGTCATAAAAAGAAAAGCAGCGAAAACAAGGAAACCGGACCTGTAATATGCGCTGACTGTCATTCGAACAGAACCGCGCACCTGGAAATTATCTATCCGGTCGTTGAGTTTGATTTTGCGCATCACGACACGCATGTCACGAAGCTCAGGGAGAAGATCGGCAAGGATGACTGCAGCCTCTGTCATCATATGTACGATATTTATGAAGAGGATGAGGCACTGCGGCTGGTGTATGAAGAAGGCGCAGAGGAATCCTGCTATTACTGTCACGAGCTCGGGAAAAAACGGGGACCTGAACACGCCGAGATCACCCGTGTGGCAGCCGGGAAAGGGCTTTCGATCCGTACGGCCTCCCACCGGCAATGTCTCAACTGCCATTTAAAATATCAAGAAGAATATATCAAAAAGGGAGAAAAGGATGCATGTCCTACTGAATGCATAAAATGCCATACGGGAAAGTATAAAACGGTCTCAGAACTTGAAAAAATTTCCCGTCCTGACCGCAACCAGAAGAATACGCTGTTTATAGATATTGAGAACTCGAAAATGAAGGGAGTTACATTTGATCATAAGTCTCATGAAACGAGTTCAAGGACATGCCGGAGCTGTCACCATGAGACATTAAAGGCATGCAAGGAGTGTCACAGCCTGACTGGCAAGCCTGAAGGAAGCGGAATTAATATTGCGCGAGCATATCATGATGTGTTTTCTGAACACAGTTGTGCGGGCTGCCATAACAGGAAGAAAGCAGACAAGAAGTGCGCGGGCTGCCATTACTATATATCCGATATGGACATTGAGACGATGAACCCGAAAAAAGAAACCTGCGCCATATGTCATAACGGCAGGAAGGATAAGGTGGTAATGCCGAAACCCCTTTCTGCTGCCGGACTCGACCAGCAGAAGGTGAAGAAAGATGTTGAGATTAAGATACTGGAAAAGGAATTCGAACCATCGAAGTTTCCTCACCGTGACATCATCGACAAACTGGTAAAGGTTTCAAACGACAGCAGGCTTGCAACGTACTTTCACCGGGATATTCAAACGATTTGTGAGGGCTGTCATCACAGGAGCGATACCCGGGCTGAAGCGCAGAAAGACACTCCCCCGTACTGCAGGAACTGCCATATGGCTGCATATGACCGCCAGAACCTCAACAAAACCAGACTGCTTTCTGCATATCACCGTCAGTGCCTGGGCTGCCATGAAAAGATGGAACTTGAAAAAGGCAGAAAGTGCAGCGAATGCCATAAGGAGAAACAGGAAGGTCCTGCTGAGATCACTTCTCTGAAGAACGAACAGGTCGTATCTCAGAATACGCGCAAGACCTTGAACGTCTGGAGACCAAAATGACGGGTTTTAAATACTGGAAAAAAGCGAATGAATAGAGAGGAGCGAGGATGGACAGAAGGGCATTTCTAAAACTGATGGGAGCAACGATGGCAGGAACTGCCGGAGGATCCCTCTGGTCACCACGCCTGTCTGGAGCTCAGGGGCATAATCCGGAAGGGAAGGAATTTTACGGTATTCTTGTGGATACCACACGATGCATCGGCTGCAGGCGATGCGAAAAAGCGTGTGCAGAAGTGAACGGTCTGCCGATTCCCGACATATCAGAATCGACCAATGAATCTGTTCTGAAAACGAAGCGGAAGACTACCGATACCCAGTATACGGTCATAAGCCGGTACGAGACAGACAGCGGAACAGTTTTCGTGCCAAGGAGATGCATGCACTGCAACCAGCCTGGATGCACTGCGGCATGCCTGGTGAAAGCCATGAAGAAACGGAAGACCGGGCAGGTGACCTGGGACCTGAACTGCATCGGCTGCAGATTATGCATGATTTCATGTCCTTTTGACATTCCGAAGTTTGAATATGGCAAAGCAATACCGAGAATTCAGAAATGCAATCTCTGCTGGGACAGGTTTAATCAGGGCGGACTCCCGGGATGTGTTGAGGTATGTCCTACACAGGCATTGATGTTCGGTACGAGGAGACAGATTCTTGAAGAAGGGAAGAGGAGGATCGCCACGGGACCTGACAAATATATTGACCATATCTTCGGTGAATATGAGGTTGGCGGTACCTCGCACCTGTATCTTTCTTCTGTCCCCTTCGAGCAGATAGGGTTCCGGAAAGACCTCGGAACTGTTCCATATCCGGAGTACAGTACCGGATTCCTTTATGCAGTACCCTTTATTTTCGTGCTCTGGCCTATTGTTATGCTTGGCATTAACCGGGCAACAAAAGGAAATGGTAAAGGAAAGGATGAACATCATGGATGAAAAAACTGCGGCAGTTGAAATAAAGAGCTTTGGAGAATTCTGGACCTACCTGAAAGGTGAACTGAGACCGAGAGGGCATATCGCTACTCCTTTTAATATCATTTCACTTCCAATCATGCTGCTCGGTTACGTCTTTATCGTACTCCGTCTTGTGTATGGTCTTGGACAACCCATAACAAACCTGAATCAGGAATACCCGTGGGGACTCTGGATCGGGTTTGATGTCGTAACCGGCGTTGCCTTTGCAGGGGGCGCATATGTGCTGTGTTTCATTGTGTATATCCTGAGAGCTGAAAAATACCATCCTATTATAAGAGCAACAGTGCTCAACGGATTCCTTGCATATCTTTTTTACGCCGGTGCGATCGTGCTCGATATCGGGCGCTGGTGGAATATCTACAACCCGATGGTCGGGAATGACTTTGGTGTGAATGCCGTCATGTTCCTTGTAGCATGGCATTTCTTCCTCTATATGCTCGCAGAACTCGTTGAATTTTCTCCCGCCATCGCAGAATGGCTCGGTCTGCGCAGGGTGCGAAAAATACTTGGTGGCCTCACACTCGGTGCGGTCATATTTGGCATTACCCTCTCGACGCTCCACCAGTCAGGTCTCGGTGCGCTCATGATGATGGCCAAGAGCAAGATACATCCCCTGTGGTATACCGATTTTATCCCGATCCTTTATTTTGTATCGAGTATCTTCGCCGGGCTGTCGATGGTGATCTTTGAAGGTTCGATAAGCCATAAAGTCTTTGCCTATCAGATAGATGCAGAACATCATCATTCCTATGAGGATATCCTGGTTGGACTCGCAAGGATATGTGCGGTGGCGATGTTCGGGTACCTCTTCCTGAAGGCAATCCTTCTTGTGCACGAACATGCCGTTCCCTATTTAAACAGCACGATGGGATTCTGGTACCTTTTTGAGGTCATCGGATTTGTGCTCATTCCCTGTCTCATGTTCGTCAGCGGCGCGACGCGGAAAGATATATCGATTATCAAGTTTGCTGCAATCCTGACAATGCTTGGCATCATACTCAACAGGCTTAACTATACTTTTATCGCATATAACTGGTATGTGCCGTTAAGCGAAAAATACTGGCCTTCAGCGATTGAATTGATTATCACGGCGTCTATTATCCTTACCGAAGTCTGGGTGTTCAGGTGGATGGTAAACAGGATGCCGGTGCTCAGAAAGCCTCCTGAATGGGCTGCGAAACTGCATTGAGAAAAAAGACAAGTTGAAGGAGGGGTCTATGGAAGAACTCTTCACCTATTACGATATGTTTGCATCAAAGGGCGCTGAATATCTGATTATCATCGCTTTTCTGATCGTTATACTGGCATTCTGGAGATTTGTGAACATGAATGACCTTCGGTGAATATTTTCCGAATGTCTGTGCGGTAATTCCCTCTCATGTCAAATCCTCAGTGAAGGGAGGGGAAGATGCGGCGGATCTTAACAGAGGACGGCCGAGTTTCCGAAAGAAGGAACCTTTAGGTAAATTCGGCTTTTTTCTTTTGCAAGAAATGATATTGACAGAGGTAAATCGTGCCTGTTCTTAATTGTTGGGAATTTAAGAAGTGCGGCAGGGAACCCGGTGGTGCAAAAGTAGAGGAACTGGGAGTCTGCCCCGCGGCTGTTGATGACAAATATGAGGGTGTTAACCGCGGCAAGAGATGCGGCAGGTCATGCTGGTTAGTATCTGGCACAATGTGTGATATAAAGATGAAGGGGAAACGGCTTAAGAAGCAATGGGAATGTTCACAATGTATGGTTTTTCAGGTTGTCAGAGAAGAAGAAGGCGATAATTTTATCTATCATATCGGATAATGCAGGGGACACAGAAAAAATCTGAGGTCTCTTTTCCCGGGGTCCCGCCGAACCGGCAGGCAATTCTGTTATCAGCATCCGCACAGGTAAGTGGGTGAAGCAGGGGGAGTCTTTCCTTTCAATTCGTCACAATAGTAGGCATAACTCATCGGCTTGTCAGTCTTCAGCAGCTCTGCGTCGATAACTTTTCCAATAAACAGGGTATGGGTTTCACAGTCAAAACTGTTCGTCACCTGACAATCCAGATAGGCAACAGTGTGTTCCAGTATAATCGGGGTCCCTGAAACACCTGTCTTGAAACTGAGCTCCTTGAACTTGTCGGATTGCCTTCCGCTTCTGAAGCCCAGAAGCATGATAAATTTCTTAGGTGTATTTGATGAAAGCACCGACACGCTGAATACCTTGCTCTCCTGGATATATTCATGGGTCAGGGCTTCCTTATTGACAGTCACCAGAACCTTTGGAGGAGTTGACGAAACCTGAATAAGGGAATTGGCGATCTGGCAGTTATATTTATCTCCCTTTCTGGAGCTGATTACATACATGCCGCAGCCAACCAGAGCAAGCGCCCTGGCTTCCACCATCGTTTTTTTGTCGAGAGCACAAAACTCACCTACTACAGCCATATGCCACCACTCCGGAATATGCAGTATTCTAATATATAAATTTTAAATTTATATATCATATATTATTCTAATATATATAGCTTATCTTGTCTATCCATAATCAGGAATCAAAAAAATTGGAAACTGCCTTTGGAGAGCAGACAAGGTGAGCCTTCTTTCATGCCGAAAGATAATGTTTTGATGTCAGTGAATATCCCTGAGGTCGTGGCGGATGTACAAGGCATATGACCGGCAGGGTATCATTCAGTACGTGTGTTGGAATCCCGCTTTCTAAGAGTATTATTTGCAGCAGGATTCCGGGCCGGGTTCAGTATGACTGTCTGCCGGATAGCATGTGCTGCTCCAGGGGTGCTGTAGATTTGGTATGTGCATGATACACCACTACTGATACACCACTACTCCAGTTTTGCCGCAGGTTACACGGAATCTTCAGACCCGTTACCGTTGCCGTTTCCGTCTTCTTTTGGTTCTCTCCCTGGCTGTCCTTTTGAGAGCAGCACAATACAGTCATCACAGGTGTCTGAAGGTTTCCTTTTGCAGATCATGTGATTGTATTCCCAGCAAGGCTTGATATTATTGATATACGCCCGGCATTCGCTTTTCATTTTTTCCGGGCAGCCGGTAATTTCCCAGCAGGGAGCGTACTCGAGAAGCTTTTTGATGCCTTCGATGCTGATCTTCTTTTTGTGAATCAGCAGGCGTAAACAGAGGAGCCATCTGATATCGTTTTCAGAATAGAACCTGTTCTTGTTCTTGCGGTCCGGTTTTACAAGGCCGTGCTTTTCATAAAGACGCAGTGTCTGGTTTGTCGTACCGACTAATTCTGAAACAATTCCTATGGTATACAGCGGAAGATCTTTTTTGTCTTTTTCCTCAATGAAGTCGAAGCTCCTTTTTCTGTTGGCCATACAGTCTTGCTCCCCCTCTAATAAAAGTTTTTTATGAGCAAAGTGCTCTATTACGTTCAAAATATACCCTTATTACGCTTCGGTTTAGCGACTGCGCTCTTTGCACATATCTTCGTCAACGTGCCGGCGCCGTATTTTTGACATATATTATATATTTAAATATAAGTTACATGCATATTGCAATACTTAAATAATATAATAACATATTTTTATAACTACATGTTGACTAATTTTATCTGAGCGATATCCTTGTATCCCGTCATGTCTCAACCCCGGCATCACAGGACCGGATTGTCACATTGCTCCGCGTGCTGTTTTGGCTGTCTTTTCAGGGTGATGAGCGCACCCTGAGGACAGAATCTGCCGAAATATTCGGATGCCTTCGGACCGGAAAATCCGGGATGACGGGAAAGCGTTCGCCGGAGAAGTTTGTATTGTTCCGGATGCAGGACTACCGGGATTCCGAACGATCGCAATGCGGGCTGGGTGATTACCATCTCAGAAACTATTTATGGTAAAATGATGTAATTTCCAAAGGAGCAGATTGTCATATGAAAATATCAGGCGCCGAAATATTTGTTGAGAGTTTAAAACGTGAAGGGGTCAAGCATATTTTTGGATACCCCGGTGGGGTAATCCTGAATATTTTTGACCTGCTCTATGATGACAAGGACATCCAGCTCATCCTTACAAGACATGAGCAGGGTGCGGTACACGCAGCGGATGGCTATGCACGTTCGACCGGCAGGCCGGGTGTCGTGCTGGTGACATCGGGGCCCGGCGCCACCAATACAATCACAGGGATCGCAACCGCTTCCATGGATTCAATTCCATTGGTAGTTTTTTCCGGTCAGGTGCCGACGATGCTTATCGGAAATGACGCATTTCAGGAGGCTGATATTGTCGGTATTTCAAGGCCATGCACAAAATATAATTTTCTCGCCAAAGATGTGAAAGACATTGCGAAGATTGTCAGGGAATCATTTCATATCGCATCCACCGGCCGTCCAGGACCGGTTCTTATTGATCTTCCCAAGGACGTGACCTCTGCGAAGGCGGAATTCATATGGCCTGAAATAAAGATCCGGAGCTATAATCCGACTTATGAGGGCAACAGGTGGATGATCAGCCAGGCAGCGCATTTGATCGCGAAATCGAGGAAGGCGCTGATCATAGCCGGAGGCGGCGTTGTCCTTTCAGGCGCAGCCAGAGAGCTCAAAGAGCTTGCCGAGATCACCGAATTGCCGGTTACCATGACACTCATGGGACTTGGGTCATTTCCCGGAAGCAACAAGCTTTCCTTGGGCATGCCGGGAATGCACGGCACCTATTATGCAAACAAGGCGATCCAGGATTCAGATCTTCTGATAGCCATAGGAATGCGTTTTGACGACAGGGTAACAGGCAAGCTTGATGCCTTTGCGCCGAATGCAAAGATAATCCATATTGATATTGATCCGACATCAATCAAGAAAAATGTGCGGGTGGATATCCCCATTGTGGGTGATGTCAAAAGGGTGCTGACAGTGCTCAACAGGATACTCAAAGAAGAGATCAAGGAGCAGTGGGGTGAGGTCCGCAAGGCCTGGCTGAGACAGATAGAAATATGGAAGCAGGAAAGGCCAATGACCTACACATACAGCGATGAGGTAATAAAGCCCCAGTTTGTCGTAGAGAAGATCTATGAACTCACCAAGGGAGATGCGATTATCTCGACCGAGGTTGGTCAGAACCAAATGTGGGCTGCCCAGTTCTACAAGTTTGACAAGCCAAGAATGTGGCTGACATCCGGCGGATTAGGCACTATGGGGTACGGGTTTCCTGCAGCCATTGGTGCCCAGATTTCACATCCCAACAAACTTGTGATTGATATCGCAGGTGACGGAAGCATACAGATGAACATTCAGGAGCTTGCAACAGCGGTAATAAACAAGCTTCCGGTGAAAGTGGCGATACTGAACAACCGTTATCTTGGCATGGTCCGCCAGTGGCAGGAACTCTTCTTCGGAGAAAGGTATTCGCATACCCATCTCGAGGTTGTCCCCGACTTCGTGAAACTGGCTGAAGCATACGGTGCAATCGGCCTGAGGGCAACAAAACCCAGCGAAGTTGAACCTGTGCTTAAGGAGGCATTCAAAATCAAGAAAACCGTTTTCATGGATTTCGTGGTCCACTGGAAGGAAAAGGTTTTCCCGATGGTGCCTGCAGGCGCACCAATAGATCAGATGCTTTTTGAGGAAGTAAAAGAGAAGCCAGAGAAGAAATTAAAGGCGGTGAAATAGATGAGGCATACAATTTCCCTTCTCGTAGAAAATAAATTCGGGGTTCTCTCACGCATTGCGGGTCTCTTCAGTGGACGGGGTTATAACATTGAAAGCCTTTCTGTCGGTGAGACAATTGACCCCCAGATCTCGACTATGACGATCGTTACGAGCGGTGACGACAAGATCATCGAACAGATCAACAAACAGCTGAATAAGCTGATCGACGTCATTAAGGTTATCGATATGACTGAACTCGCCCACGTTGAACGGGAAATGGTGCTCATAAAAGTTGCTCCCCGGCAGGAGGACAAGGCAGAGGTTTTGCGGTTGACAGAAATATTCAGGGGAAGAGTCCTGGATTCGAGCAAGACCACCTATACGATAGAAGTCACCGGCGATGAAAAGAAGATCGAGGCGCTTGTGGAATTGCTGAAACCCTTCGGCATTAAGGAGTTTGTCAGAACCGGCAAAATCGCAATGGGACGGGAAGGCATCAGGAAGACCTGATACCGGTCAGCATATAAGCAGTCGAACTATAGTGTGCCCTCACCTGCGTATTTCCTTCCTGAAGAACTAATCACGTATTTCCTGCGCCCCCGGTGATTGAGGCGGACTTCTGAATGAGAGCTGTGCAGTCGGCGTATAATAGCGAAAAGATCAAAGACCCTCCCGCCGCAGAGACGGCGGGATATCGTAAAAATCCCATAAACAGTTGAAGGAGATTTCATGAAAACTCTTACGCAATACTTTTTTAAAGGCCTGCTCTTCCTTGCGCCTATTGTTGTAACCCTTTACGTCCTGTTTGTGATTATTTCTGCTGTTGACCAGATTTTCAGAGTGAGGATTCCGGGGATGGGCATTCTGATTACAGTAGCGCTTGTCACAGCCATAGGATTTCTTGTCTCAACTTTTCTCGCGAGGGGTGCTGCAAAGCTCATAGACAGACTGTTCAGCCGCATGCCTATCGTGAAAATGATTTATTCCGCGATTAAAGACCTCGTGAATGCCTTCGTGGGTGAAAAGAAGAGATTCGACAGGCCGGTATTGGTGAACCTCCTGCCGGAAAGTACCGTACAGATTATCGGGTTTGTCACACGAGACAGTCTGGAGAATATCGGGATGGCCGGGAGTATGGCAGTGTATATCCCGCAATCCTATAATTTCGCGGGAAATCTGATAGTCGTTCCCAAAGAGCAGGTTTTCCCGCTCGATGTGGAAAGCGGCAGAATCATGACATTCATTGTCTCGGGCGGGGTGTCAGACGTGTAACCCTCCTGATTGGCCTTGAGAAAATCTGATAAGGGGTTGTCCGCAGAGATGCCCGATGAGTCTTATGTACTGTTTACGGAAACCCCTGTTCCTGTCTGTCGGGGCATTATACCAGTCATCCCCTCGGACAAAAATTGAGGAATTCCTCAATTGTATGAGAAGAATTAGTTATCTACCAGCCCGGCGAGATGTTCGGAATCAAAAATATCGATTTTTTCCCGTAACTCAGTCTTTTTTGTCTCAATTTCCTTCTTTTCACTGCTCCAGTCGAGCGGGCAAGCTTTTTCCAGTTTGCTGTTCATCATCGAAAGGTGTTCTATGAGCGCGTGCAATTCTGCCAATTGCGCGACGGATGCCTTTTTCTTCCTGCCCTTCGTTTTCTCAACTGCCCGCATAATGTCATATACCCTTGCTTTCAGGGAGTTGATTTCGGTGTACATCACACTGCAGAACGAGTTCACATCCATGGGTTATCCTCCTTGTAAAAGGTTTTTACGTTGTACGGAATGTATTATTTCCAATACCCTGCCTGCAGACAGGTTTTTCATGCATATGATATCCTGACATGTTTTTTTGAAACAGGGGGCGCATGCCACATCCTCCCGGATAATTGTGTGGCCCTTGCCATAGGGACCTGTCCTCGATGGGTCGGTCGGGCCGAAGATGGCATATACCGGTTTGCCGAGCGCAGCAGCGATATGCATCGGCCCCGAGTCGTTGCTGACGACAAACCGCGCGCCCCGTATTATTTCTATCAGTTCTTGCAGACTTGTCCTGCCGGCAAGCGAGATTGCGTTCCCATCTGAATACGATGCAACGGTATCAGCGATATCCCTGTCGCTTCTGCTCCCGACGATCAGTGAACGAAGCGGCAGGAGTCTTGACAGTTCCCCGAACTTCTCAGGGGGCCACTGTTTTGTTTTCCAGCGGGCGCCCGGGACAAGAACCGCATATTCTTCAGAGGGGAAAGGATGAGGGACCGGGGACGCAGGCTTTGCAGAAAGGGGAAAAGGAAACACCACCTCCGAGACATCACATCCCAAACACGCTGCAATCTTCAGGTATCTGTCGACCGCATGGATATCTTTCCCGCCAGTTACCTTGTGCGTATAAAACAGACGGCTTCCCTCTCTTGCCTCAGCGAATCCCACCCGCACCGGAGAGCCGGTTGCTGCAGTGATGATGCCGCTTCTCAAAAGCCCCTGCAGATCGATAACCAGGTCATAATGTTCCTGTTTCAGAGACCTGAAGAGCCCTTTTATCTCTGACATGGTGCTTGTCGCATATCGGAGATTTTTCCAGGCGTCCTTATTGATGATCCAGAGCCTGTCAATCATCGGGTGTCCCGCGAGAAGACCTTCAAAGCCTTTTGCTACAACCCAGTGAATCCGTGATCCGGAGAAGCAGGTATTTACCACTTTGAGAAACGGAAGGCTATGCACGATATCGCCGAGAGAACTCGGTTTGACGATAAGGATTTTCCCCGGAGGGTTACGAAGTGTTATCGTTTCCATTGAACATCTGATTCTTTGTTTGATTCACCTTAATAATGAGAAGAGAAAAGGCTTGACAGAGTATTCCTCTTATATGCATATTTCTCCTTATTCTACGCCATGAGACTGATTCTTATCCAATCTGCCCTGAGCATGCCGGTTTCAATGGCAGATTCCCGTTTTTCGGGGAACCGCAACATGCGAACATCATTCAGAGATCCCGCGATGTTCCAGAATAACTCTTACCGCCTCACCGAGGTCCTTCACAATGAAATCGGCGTGAGGGGATTCCTTTGTTTCGCCTGTCTGTACCAGTATCCCCAAAGCGCCTGCTGCCTTTGCAAGGAGCATGTCTGCTTCCTTGTCTCCTACCATGAACGATCTCCTCAGGTCAATTCTGTGTCGGGCCCTTGCCCGGAAAAGCATCTCAGGTTCGGGTTTCCTGCACGCGCAATGGTCAGACGGATGATGGGGGCAATAGTAAAAATCATCAAACCCGTACTGCGCGAGAAAGATGCTGTTGGCATCTTTTACAAACGTCTCGTCAACGATGCCCCTCGCGATCCCTGACTGATTGCTTACACCGATAAGCTTGAACCCTTTTCCCCTGAGCAGTCTCAGGTGTTCGATCTCGGGGAAAATCCGGAAGTCTTCCCAGGAGTTGATGTAGCCCGTATCTCTGCAGAGCGTCCCGTCTCTGTCAAAAAAGACCGCGGGGCTGTCAGGAAGCAGTTTTTTGACGGCATAGAAAACTTCGTCCGATGTGACTGCATGCATGCAGAGCATATCGTTGCGGCTGCAGGTACGATCGAAACACGGGCTGCACGGCACGTTAGGGGTTATCACCACGCTTTCATCCGCAAACCCTTCGGGGGGAGGGCCTGTCGTCAGGGGATTGGTGGAACCGAATATCGCAACCAGGGGAGTCCTCACTGCATAGGCAAGATGCATGGGGCCTGAGTCATTGGTGACAATGGCATCACAATCCGAGATGAGCGCGATGAGGTCTCTCAGGGATGTCTTCCCTGCCATATTCAGCAGAGCGCCTGAAGTCCTAACCTCAGGGATGACTTTTTTATATATTTCGTCGGTTATATCGATTTCTGAATTTCCTCCGAACAGCACGACACTTCCGCCGGTATCACCTATGAACCATGTTGCAACTTCCGCAAACCTTTCCGGGAACCATCTCTTTGCTGAGCCATAGGTTGCTCCTGGATTGATGGCGAGAACAGGCTTCCGCAGGCTTTTCAGCAGTTCTCTTGCCCGCATTCTTTCATTGAGTGTGAGATGAATGTAAGGGACTGAATATCCGGCTTTCATCCCCGACTGTTCGAGAAGATTCAGGTAATAATAAATCTGGTGAGCATGGTGTTCATTCTCTGGCAGAGGTACAGCCCTGGTGAGAAGAAACCCCCTTCCGTCCCTGTTGTAGCCCACCCTTTTTTTTATCCCTGCAAGAAACGCGATCAGGGCGGCGTCAAAGGCATTTTGCAGGAGTATCGAACCGCAGAAATGCTTCCTGCGCAACAGGCTTGCAAGCTTCATTTTCCCCCACAGCCCATTGTGAGTGTTCTCATAAGAGATTATTTCATCAATATCCGGGTTGTTTTTGAAGACAGCGGCAACCCATGGTTTTACGAGCAGGGTAATCCTGGTGTCGGGCAGAGCACTTTTCAGGGCCTTAAGTGCAGGGAGCGTCATCACGCTGTCACCGATCCAGTTAACCCCGCGCACAAGAAGATTTTTGCAGGCTGAGTCGAACATAAAAATATTGTAACATTTCGATTGGAAACCTTTGAAAACCTTTCTTTTTCGATATTTCGCCATGACCGGTTGTTGCAGTCGGGTGAGTTTCCCGTGTGAATCTTTCAGGGTATGGAACCAGTACATGGATCCTTTTCTGCATTCACAGTCCCCTGTATCCCCTTGTTGTGATTCCATAATGCTGGAGCTATAATTCAGACATGTACAGGAAAATCCTCGCCGGGGTAAACGAGTTTACCAATTCGGAGACAGCAGCGCGGTATGCGATAGCCCTTGCAAAATCCTGCAAGGCATCTCTCTCCCTTGTGCATATTACTGACGACAGGACAGGAAAGGAGGCTTTCATGCATGCTGAATCAGCACTGGAAAGGCTTTTTCTTGAAGCGGAAAGGCACGATGTGGAAGTCGAAAGTGTCACTGAGAGAGGGAACCCGCGTGAAAAGATCATGAAAATCGTCAGGGAGAAACAGATTGATATTGTGTTTATTGCAACGCGAAGGGAGGATGTCGAAAAGAGATTTTTCGTGAAGAGCCTTGCAAGGGAATGTATCATCAAGTTGCCGTGCTCAGTAGCAGTGGTCAGAGCGGTACGCATGGGCAAGGCATTGCCAAAGGATATTCTCGTTCCTTAGAAACGATCTTATTATCATGGGAGCAAGTGAAAGAAGTTTGCTCGGGGGGATTGTGAGGGGTAATCCGGTTGAAGAGGTGCTCAGAGAGACCCCCTGCAATCTTATTATTCTGGGACCAAAACGTGACTGACAGTGAGAATCCAGAGCCTGTCAAAAGAAGAGTTGTTCAGGACTTTTGTTACTTCAGAGAGGGGACTGACTGAAGCAGAAGTAAGGAAGAGGCTTGGTGAGTATGGAAGGAACGAAATCAGGGAAGCAAGGAAAAAACCTCTCTGGATGAAATTCTTTTCACAGTTTACCCATTTCCTGGCTGTTCTCCTGTGGTGTGCTGCGGTTCTGAGTTTTATATCGGAATATTTGCATCCAGGTGAGGGCATGATAACGCTCGGCACTGCAATTGTAGCGGTGATATGTATTAATGCAGTGTTTACCTTTGTCCAGGAATATCGTGCGGAAAAAGCACTTTACGCACTGAAAAAACTTCTGCCTTTTTCTGTCAGGGTAATACGGGATGGCAGCGAAAAGGAAATCCATGCAGGAGAGGTTGTGCCAGGGGATGTCGTTCTCCTGTCGGAAGGAGACAAGATTCCTGCTGATGTAAGAATGATAGAAACATCCGGGTTTAAGGTCGATAACGCACCATTAACCGGAGAGTCAGAGCCGGTATTGCGAAATGGCGGGACCTTTGACGGTGAGCTTCTCGAGAGTCCCAATATCGCTTTTGCCGGCACAACCGTCGTCACCGGCTCTGCAAAAGCAGTTGCATTTGCTACAGGGATGACGACCGAGTTCGGACGCATTGCACATCTGACAAGCGCAGTCGAGGCAGGAATCAGCCCGCTCCAGAAAGAGATTATCAGCGCAACAAGGCTTGTTTCCACAATTGCAGCAGGAGTCGGCATCTGCTTTTTTCTTCTCGGCTTTCTGATAGGAAGAAGTTTCTGGGATAACTTTATCTTTGCAATCGGCCTGACAGTTGCTCTTATTCCCGAAGGGCTGCTTCCGACCATGACTCTGTCCCTTGCTATGGGGAGTCAGAGGATGGCAAAGAGAAAGGCTTTGATAAAAACGCTTACCTCGGTCGAGACCCTCGGTGCAGTATCAGTGATCTGTACGGATAAGACAGGAACCCTCACACAGAATAAAATGGCTGTGAAAAAAATTCTGGTCAACGGAACTGTTGTTGACTTCAAAGATACAAATAAAAGTGGTATCTCAGAACTGTTCATGATTGCATACCTCTGTAACAATGCCAGAATCATAGACGGGCAGTTGAAAGGAGATCCTACAGACGTGGCATTGTTGAAGAGTGCGAAAGATACCATCGGAGATTTCGAAGCAGAGAGGATACAAGAGATCCCCTTTGATTAAGAGAGAAAGCGGATGACTACTGTCCATCTGATCCCTTCATTGCCAGGTTCAGAGAAGAAACCGCTGCCTTTTAAGGCAAATGAGAGAGGTAAATATGTTGTACTTACAAAAGGCGCTATGGAGAATATTTTGCCCTTGTGTACCCATATATATATTGATGGTGATGAGAGATATCTGGACGGAGACCTGAAAGAAGGAGTTATTAGTGCCTGCAATTCTTTTATGGATATGGGATTGAGGGTCATCTCATTTGCCTACAAATCTTTCGCGCATGCGAATACCCTACATTCTGTTTCCGGTCTTGTGAGCACGGACATTGAAACAGATATGGTATTTGCCGGATTGATCGGACTTGAAGATCCGCCGAGGGCAGAAGTGCCTGAAGCAGTCAGGAAATGCAGTGAAGCTGGGATAAGGATAATCATGATTACCGGTGACGGGAGCAGGACAGCGGTTGCAATTGCAAGAGAAATTGGACTGGTGGAAGGCACGCCAACGGTTATCGAAGGCCATGATTTCAATCAGATGGGTGATGCAGAACTGAGAACAAGACTTGCCGGTAAAGAGGTCATTTTTGCATCCAATATTCCCGAAGCAGTGCCATATCTTGCCTATATCATGTTCAGAATCCCCCTTCCTCTGACGGTCGTTCAGATACTTGCGGTTGACCTCGGGACAGATATGCTTCCGGCATTGGCGCTCGGTGCCGAGAAACCCACACCGGATGTCATGCATCAGCCACCGAGAAAGTTACATGAGCGGCTTCTGAATCCGCCTCTGATTTTCAGGGCATATTTTTTCCTCGGTCCTATAGAGGCCATTGCCTGCATGTCCGGATTCTTCTATGTCCTGTTTCAGGGAGGGTGGATCTGGGGAACAGTACCTCCGGCTGATAACATGCTCTATCTGCAGGCAACGTCTGCATGCCTGACTGCAATAATAATTACACAGATAGGAAATGTCTTCGCTTGCCGTTCATCCCGGGAGTCTTTATTGCATATCGGATTTTTGTCGAACAGGCTCATATTCGCCGGGATTGCAGTAACACTCCTGCTGCAGCTGTTTATTGTGTATCATCCGTTCGGAAATGAAATATTCGGCACAGCTCCCCTTCGTTACGACGTCTGGATGTTTCTCGTTCCGTTCAGTTTTCTGTTGCTGGCTGCAGAAGAACTGAGGAAAGTTTATATAAGAAAGAGACATCTCGCATAATCTGCAAATGTTATTCTTGACACACAGAAAATATCTGATATGCTTTACCTAAATACAATATCTATGCAAAGCCTGCAATAGATAGACGCAGTCGATAGATAAATTCGAAAGGGGGTGACAGAGGATGAAAAGGCCTTTACGCAGCAAAACCCTTGCAAAGGAGGCGGCATTCTGGCAGGCGCTCAAAAAGGCGGTAGGGGGAAATCCCGGCAAGGTCTGCCATAAGTGAAAAGGCTGAAAGAGCTGACGCTGCCGGTCAGGCAACGAATGGAGACATAAAGAGCGCATCTGCAGAATACAATAATGAAAGAGAGGGTCTGATATCACACCAGACCCTCTTCAGTATTCAGAACTCGAATTTCAGTTCCAGTGAGACGAAGTCAGCGTCTTTGCTGGGCCCGGTATCATCCACAAAATCTCCCGCAAAGAAATGCCCGTATGTCCCTATAAACTGCAGGTGCTTCATGAAGTCATAATAACAGATAAGGTCGATCTCATTGCCGACAAATTTTCCGGCATTCCTGTCACCTGTTCTCTGAATACCCTTGTACGCGTTATACCAGTTGTCTTCATTGGCATACAACCAGAAAGAATGCAGCGATGCCATAAGTTTCATATTCTCTAGAGGCACAACGGAGGCCTTTATGTTGAGATCATGCATATTCTGCCATCCAAACAGGTCCATGTAGCCATATGAATAATGAGGTGTTGCGTAGAGCTGGTCAAATGTTTCATACTTGCCGCCGGCCGGATCAGAATCACCCGTAGCCATGAAATATTCAAGGCCGAGAGTCGGTTTTAGCGAAGTATCAAAAGGATACCAGACATCGAGATAGAAAGCGGCTGCGGCCCTGTCCTGCATATCTCCGTGTACGAGAGCATCTCCCTGCTGGAGTGTTCCATTAATATCATAGTTCAGAGACCCGATTGCACCGTAGGCCCTCAGGCCACAGGTATAAACCTCCACATCTTTTTCACGGCTGTCGACAATAACATATGCATCAATTTTTCCATATGGGTTGATCTTGTTGAACGTAAGCCATGCAACGAAGGTGTCATTCGGTGAATCGAACCAGTCATGCTGGAAAACGTCTCTTCCATGCTGGGGTGCGACCCTGTTCAGATAAGCGAGATCGAAGATGAATTGTTCATGTGTGTATGTCATGGTGAAACCGTCATATGCAATAATTTTATTCCCCCATCCATATGTCGTGCCAATGAGTCTGTGCTTGAGATATGAAATCTCTCTTCTCCCGGCCCACACAGAGTATGGGGCATTATCGGGCACATAATAGACATAGGCCTGCTGAATATCCAGCGGGGTATCATACGCATACGGAACCAGCGGCTTGTAAGGATGCGGTTCTGAGAAGTCCCGCGCATCTTCAAGTGTAAGATTAATCCCTAATCCCTTCACAGGCTGAACATCCACATACAGTCTCGTCTGAGACAGGGTAAGGTCATCATCAACCTGATTCTGGGGAATATAGTAATTGCTCAGGTATTCCTGCCTGACCCTGATTCTCCCGCCGAACGTGAGCTTTCCTTCAAGAAAGGTTGTGCCGTACTTGTATGGCGTGTAATCCGCTGCTTCGGGAGAATCACCGATACACAGCAGAGAACATGCCGCCAGAGAAAAAATGAACAGAAAGATTTTTTTCATGCTGCCCCCCTTTGGTTTTTATTAGATTTTGCTGCCTCCACAACGGGCAAAATTTACTATAATAAAAACATATAATTCAAATTGATAATACCTATGGATTTATTTTTTCACATAGCTGTTCTCTATGTGAAGTCCTCGCACTTCTTTATCAGCGCAGCATCTGATTCCATCTCTGACATGAAAAGTCAGAAGAGCGATTACCTGAGCAAGAAAGCTATGGGTAACCTGTTTTGAATAAGTATTAACTATTTGACCTGAAGATTCCGGTTTTTTTATCTTTAATAACAAGATATCTTCATCAGAGCAGTACGGTGCGGATATATAAACAGCAGAAGAGAAATAACTTGCTGGTATTGCCTTTCCCGGGAGATTCGGGGAACGCTGTATGGGAGACAGGCTTCTTCAATTGGGGCAGTAACAATATTCAAAGGAGGATGGAGAAAAAATGACAAAAAACAGATTTGCAGTGGTGGGAGTAGTACTGATAGTTCTTATTTGGATGTCAGGGGACTGTTTTGCCGCCTGGGGCACAAAAGAGCTGGATACTGAAAAAATAGCCGTGAACTTTGCAAAAGAGGTTTCCCGGGGAGGGTACAAGATAATCAGCACGGAAGAACTCAAGGGGCTGGTTGATCAGAACAGGAACATGCTCCTGGTTGATACAATGCCCTATGAAGACAGTTACAAAAAGCAGCATATTCCGGGTGCAGTGAATTTTGTCTTTCCCATTCCGGAGCTTGACAGCCTGGATGAAAAGACCAGGGCAGAATTTGAGAAGCTCCTCGGTGCAGACAGGGACATGCTGATCGTTTTCTATTGCGGATTTACCAAATGCACCCGCAGCCACAATGGTGCGATGTGGGCGGTGAAACTCGGCTATAAAAACGTGTACCGTCATCCCGGTGGAATCAAAGCCTGGTTGGAGGCGGATTACCCCATAGAGAAAGTAAAATAACGACCCTCCTGTGGGGTGGGTGAGACTGCCTCATGCCACCCCACATTTTCTTCAGCAAGACACCCGTGTGCCGCAAGAACCGGAAAAGGAAGAATAAAGGAACGGGCAGATCGGTTGCAGCCGGTTTGATCAGCTTTTATTGTAAAACTGTGAGATAGAGCTGAGGGCCAACTTGGGATTCAGACGTCTGGAAAGAAACAGATACAACACTGCTGCGATCATCACGAGGTCACGATAAAAGGCCTGTCTGAGACTGTGTATGCCTTCGATCTCTGCAGCCGAGAGGCAGCCGCAGTCAATGTTCAGGTCAGCCATGATTCCGTATCCGAGCACAGTAATAAACATGACAAGAAGGCCGAAGATGACAGCAAGGCTGCCGCGGATGTTCAGAAGGAGCCCGAGGCCGGCAAGGAGTTCGACAATCGGGAGGCCGATGGCAACCGGAGCAAGAAGGAATTCCGGCACAAGGTCATACTGGGAAATCACCCGTGCAAACGCCTTGGGGTCAACCAGTTTTACAAGCCCTGCATAGATAAAAACCGCGCCAAGAGCGAATCGGACTATCCGGTAAAGCCATGCTGATTTCAGTATCTTGTTCATAATAAATCACACGCAAGAGAAACGGGTATGCTTTTATAGTATTCGACATACACGCATGATGCAAATAGATAATAGTTATCTGTAAGCCTTAATTTATAGATATTTTGAATTCGTGCGAACGACCATAGCGACACTGTCCCTGCCGCATGCATTGCAGGACAGCGAGCACGTCAACGGGATTTGCGAAGTACATAACCGAATCGTCCGCCTGTTCCGAAACGAATGAAAAAGTGGACGGCTTCAGAGAGGAATCACTGGACGGAATGCCCGGCTTATCTTTGGTTATTTCCGCTTCGATTTCCTTTTTTAGGATTTGAATGGCCTTCTCTTTGTTATCCTGAAGAAATGTCCAAATAGAATCCAGTTTCTTATTGGCGTTTTCGAAGTCTCCCTTCTCCTTGGGCAATTTAAGCCCCTTCAGCTCATTAATCCTCGCAATTACTTCCTCCGGAGTACAATCAAAAAGTGTGTAAATAGATGAGTAGGCGGTGTATCCTTTTAAGGTTGAACTGGAATCAACAAAAGAAAGGAGACACCACCATGAGAAAGGGTATCACCGGGGCAGTACAGCCGTCA
>JBFMCL010000020.1 GCA_040754395.1 Nitrospirota bacterium
TCCCTTTTGGCGTTTGAACTCATAATGCAGTCCCTTTCTATGCATGTTTTTTCGGTAACATGCATTATGAGTCAACGATGTCTCCCTAGTCTTTACTTCGGTAACATTTTTTGTGATGCAATTCGCGAAGATTTATAAGGTTGTTTTCCTGAAATATTTTATGATAATATACAAATTTTACGGGAGGTAAGAAAGAAATGTATGCGATAGTTGAAAGCGGAGGAAAACAATACAAGGTCTCGCCCGGACAGCTTATCAAAGTCGAAAGCCTCGGGAAAGAGACAGGCGCCGATGTGACGATTGAACGGGTCCTGATGATACACCGGGATGACAAAGGGGTTTATGGGGCCCCGTATATCGACGGTGCGAAGGTGATCGCATCGGTCGAGGGCAATGACAAGGCCCGCAAGGTCATTATCTTCAAGCAGAGACCGAGAAAAGTGTACAGGAAACTGAACGGGCACCGTCAGCAGTTCACCGCACTCAGGATCAAAGAAATAGTTTATGGAGGATAACCATGGCACATAAAAAGGGAGTAGGAAGTTCAAGAAACGGACGTGACAGCGAGTCAAAACGGTTGGGGATTAAACGCTTCGGGGGTCAGTTTGTCCGGGCAGGCAGCATACTCGTCAGACAAAGGGGAACGAAGTTTCATCCCGGAACAAACGTGGGAAAAGGATCAGATGATACGCTCTTTGCAAAAACTGACGGAATCGTCAATTTCGAACGCAAGGACAGAACGCGGCTGCAGATAAGCGTGTATCCGCAGACTCAGTAGAAAAAGCTGATTGCGCAGTAATCACGAGGCGGGCAGGAAAGCCCGCCTTTTTTATTGATATCAGCGTTAACAGGTATAAAAAAGCATAAATACAGTATACAATTGAATGAATAATATCAGGAATGCATATGAGAAATCCCCTGCGCAAGAGGGACGTGCGCCGGGCCGTTGCTTTTTTCGGTGTTTTTCTGTTTCTGCGGTTTTTCGCTCTTCTTGCGGAGAAAGGTGATGCATGAATAATCGTGATGAGGAAATAGCATGCAGTTTGTAGATTATGTAAAGGTGCATGTGAAGGCCGGTGACGGGGGAAAAGGATGTGTAAGCTTCCGGAGGGAAAAATATGTGCCGAGAGGGGGCCCTGACGGCGGCGACGGCGGCAGGGGAGGCCATATCATATTCAGGGCATCCGACGAATTGAACACGCTTCTTGACCAGCGATACCGGCGGGAATACAGGGCAAAAAAAGGTCACCACGGGATGGGAAAAAAAATGCACGGAAAAAATGGCGAGGATCTTGTAATTCCTGTCCCCGTGGGTACGATCGTCAGGGATGCAGAGACTGGGGAGTTGATCATTGACCTTAATGAGCACGGCAAGGAATCGGTTATTGCCACGGGGGGAAGAGGGGGGCTGGGAAACTCACATTTCGCCACTCCTGTGAGACAGGCCCCGAGGTTCGCGCAGCCTGGTGAACCGGGCGATGAGAAATGGCTGGTGCTCGAACTCAAACTCCTTGCTGATACAGGCCTGATTGGGCTCCCCAACGCCGGGAAATCCACTCTCCTGTCCGTAATTTCTTCTGCAAAACCGAAAATTGCCGACTATCCGTTTACGACCCTCACCCCAATGCTCGGTGTCGTGAAGCTCGAAGATTTCAGGAGCTTTGTGGTTGCGGATATCCCGGGACTGATTGAGGGAGCACACAGGGGTATTGGCCTTGGTTTCCAGTTCCTCAGGCATATTGAACGCACTTCCATGCTTCTTCACCTTGTTGATGTATCTGACATGAACCCGGGTGATCCGGTTGAGGACTTTGAAAAGGTGCAGGAAGAAATCGCACTTTACAGCAGCGAACTCCTGAAAAAGCCGATTGCAGCCGTTGGAACAAAACTTGATATCGCGGTGCAGAAAGAAAGGCTTGCGAAATTGGAAAAATACTGTAAAATGAAGAAAATAGAGTTCTTTCCGGTGTCTGCAGTGAACGGTACCGGAATAAAGAAGCTCTTGTACTATATTGCAGAGAAGCTCGAGGCGTCGAGAAAAGCCCGCAGTGCCTCACAGGAGTAATTGCGAGGGGTGAAAAAGAAGGGTGTAATGCTTGGAAAAAAACTCTGAACTGAATTAGCCCATGCAGGAAGAGCAGGAAAAAATTCCGCTGGATGCCCGATTACTCAGCGATGTCATCATCGAATTAAATATCTCACGCCGCAACGTTTCTATTTACCCGAAAGATCACCCTTCCGTAGAGAAATCCTTGCGGCGCGCCTATGAACTCCTTCAGAAACTCTTTGAATTGAGGCCGGAAGTCACACTTGCCGTCGCCAAAGACACGCTTATCATTGATGATTATTACCTTGACAGGAAGAATCCTGTGTACAGAGAGTTTGCCCTCCACCTGAACAAAATGAATATGGCATATGTCACATTCATTATTGGCCTGTCACAGGACGAACTTTATGAATTTCACCGCATCATATCGCAGAACATAAAAGAAATCCTTCCTGAGACATTCCGGGCTATGTTTCATGATCTCAACCTGATCCATATTAAAGCCGGATTTATTGATTATGGTGCATTTGCCTTTGAAGAGGGAAAGACACTGAAAGAGACTTCCGGCACACAGCTCTGGGAGCGCTATGTATATGGTTTGCTGGAGGGTACGCTGCAGAGTGACGATGCGGGGGAGGGACTTAGTGGAATCCCGCCGGAGTTGCTCGCAGGGCTGTTAAACAGGAAAGCAGCGGATGACATCAGGGAAGAGGCATATGACAAAGTAATCAGCTCGTATATCAGAAGGTCTTCAGAATCCACATTTTCAGGCAGGGACCTGAAGAGAATCATGGATTTCATCAACGAACTGAAGCCCGAACTGAAGAAGCAGTTTCTCTCCTCTGCGGTAAGAACTGTCTCCAGAGATATGGACTCCGCGTATAAAGCGCTCGGAGGGATATCGGCAGACGAAATCATTGAATTGCTCGGGACGATCAATGAGCAGAGGCTCGTAATTCCGGAAGCCCTGAAAAATCTCCTTGACAGACTGTCAAAGCTGCCTCATGAAGGTACAGAACAGCTTTCGCTCCACGGGAATCTCATAGTGGATGATATATTTATCTCACCGGATATCGTGAATCTCTTCAGCGGCAATTTTGAATCATTTGTCTCAGCCACCTACAGCAGGGAAATCCAGAAGCTGTTGGATTTCAGTCCCGCACGGATTACTATCACAGAGCCGGGTGGACTGGGGCGGGCGTTCAGCGATGATTATATCGAGAGTGATTTCAACCATACAATCCTTGAACTCATGTCATCCGATATCCTTACTGAAAGGGATGAATACGCATTATTTATGCGAGTCCTGAAAGAACAGACTGAACAGTTTCTCTGGACTGCTAGATACACGCAGGTGCTCAAAACACTGAAAGTGTTACGGGCAAACAGGGAAAACGGCAGATTTGCCGATGTGACCGCAGAGATACTGGAGTTTTATCATTCTGAGGAATTTATCTCAAAGCTTGTTGATTCTCTGAGACTGCTGGGAAGACAGATGCGGGAAGAGGCACAGCTTCTCTGCGAGCATTACGGGGAGGAGATCATCTCACCGCTGATGGACGCATTGACTGTAGAAGCCTCGCAGACGGTCAGGAGGTTCCTTATGGGACTGCTCCGGCAGTTTGGAGACAAGGTGATCCCCGAAACCGTAAAACGGCTGGGTGACAAACGGTGGTTTGTGAAAAGAAATATGCTGTATCTCCTCGGTGAATGTGAAAGCAAGGAAGTGCTTCCGCATGTCAGGCCGTATTGCAGGCATGAAAACCGCAAGGTAGGTTTTGAAGCGATCAAATGCCTGCTGAATGCGGGAGATGAGTATGGCATTTCGGCAGTGAAGGATTATCTTCATTCCGACTCCCGGGAAGATGTTGAACTGGCCATTGCCATGTCCGGCTCATTCAGGATAAAAGAGGTTGTTCCCGATCTTATCCGGATGCTCAGGAAGAGGGGGATAAGCGGAGCAGACTTCTATGACAAGATCCCGGTTGTGAAGGCTCTGGGTGAGATTGGCGACCCCCGCGCGGTCGAGACATTGAAGGATTTGCTTGGGGGAAAGAGCTTCCTTTACAAGGGAGCCTCTGAGAGGCTCAAGGAAGAGCTCTACAAATCACTGAAGAATTACCCCTGCCGGGATATCGAAGAGATCATCAGGGCAGGACTGAAATCCAGAAATGACGTAATAAGGCAGGAATCACGCCGGTTAAAAGAACAGATATCGGATCAATGAACATGATAGTCAGATTTATTTCCACATTAATGTCTGCGGTCTCGAACTGTGCGCTCTACTCGAAAGAGCACTCTTCTGTTGATGATCTTGCAAAAAAGGCTCATGCAGTACTGAGTGAAATTTTTCAGGAATCTGACAGCCTGGAAATCATGATTGTTGATAATGATCTGGTCGTAAATAAAAGCCCGGTCAGGGAGGCCGGCGTGCAGGCGATCAACTTCATGAAGCGCCTTAAAAGAAAAGGTCTTTCCCGGGTCGACTTCCTGAAGGGCATCCCCTTTTCTGAGATGAAACAGTTTGCGGTAGACATGTCTTTGCCTGATAAGGACCCCGGGGTTTACCCGCATATCAGGACCGGCGTGGTTGATGTGAAATCCGGCGGACTGAAACTGGATACGGATCTGAATCTCGATAACCTTTCCGGGTTTACTCTTGATCAGATCGACAAGGTAAAGGAGGTGTACCATACGATATCACCTTACAAAAAACTGAATGTAACCGGGCTTGAGGAAATCGTTGTGAACTTCATCATTACATTCAGGAGAGAGGTGAATATTCTCAGACTGATAAGCCCGGTGAAATCCTACAGTGAATACACCTATACCCATGCCACGAATGTTGCGGTGCTTTCGATGTTGCAGGCAGAGTCTCTGGGGCTGAAGGATGACCTCATGCGCGATATCGGCATAGCAGCCCTTTTGCATGATGTAGGGAAGTTATTCATATCAAATGAAGTGCTTGAAAAGAAAGGTGCGCTTGATGAAAAGGAATGGAGCGAGATAAGAAGTCATCCTTTGTTCGGCGCGAGGTACCTTGCAACGATGGACGGAATTTCCCGCCTTGCACCCGTCGTGGCGATGGAACATCACCTCAGGTTTGACGGTAAGGGGTATCCGAAGCAGGCGGTGGACGGGAAGAAGCAGCATTTTTGCAGCCAGATCGTTGCGATTGCGGATTACTATGACGCGCTGAGGAGCAGAAGGCCGTACCGGAGAGAGCTCGAAATCAGGGAAGTGCTATCGGTCATGAAGAAAGAAGGACCGGGAGTCTTTAACATCACGCTGCTCGATAATTTTTTGCGGATAATGCATACGGCAATGTCGGAGTAGCAATTTGAAAAAAAGATTCAGAGAACCTGCTGTGCCTGTCGAACGCAAGGAGACTGTCCGGCAGCGGATACTGTCCCTGCTTGAGGGGGATACCCTGACTGCAAAGGATTTGTCAGCAGAAATCAGCGTTTCCGAGAGGGAGATATACGGGCATCTCGAGCATATCCAGAAGACGGTCAGCAAGTCCCGCCATAATTTCTCCATTGTCCCTGCAGCATGCAAAAAGTGCGGCTTTGTCTTCAGAAAAAGAGACAGGCTGACAAAACCGGGCAAGTGTCCTGTATGCAGAAGTGAATCGATACAGGAACCGCTGTTTTCGATAAAGAGCAGGGGTGAGGGATAAATCCCCGGAATGCGCTGTCTGCCATTCCTTTCAAAGGGTTGGGCTTATCTTGCATTCCCGAGCGCTTCTCTCGTGATCTTTTCAGCGGTCTCGAACACGGCCTTCTTCCCTTCTTCAGTTCTTGATTCGATATAGAATCTTACCTTGGGTTCTGTGCCGGATGGCCTTATCATCAGCCATGAACCGTCGTCGAACACAAGTTTGATCCCGTCAACGGTGATCACATGTGCGACGGTTCTTTCCGCTCCGTGTATTGTCACGGTGGTGCCTTCCTTGTACTGTTCTCTGATACCCGAGAGTCTTTTCAGCAGCGGCTCGCCGACAAGGTCAGGATCTACGGATATCCCTGAACGGTCCGGATAATAATACCCGTATTCATCCATAACCGAGATGAGGTATTCGCGCAGATTCATGCGCGTAACCGCCATCATTTCTATGGCAAGAAGCAGACCGAAGATGGCGTCCTTTTCGAGCGTGTGATTATAGGCCGAAATGCCGTCAGACTCCTCGAATGCGACTATTGCACGTTCATCGGAATCCTTCAGCATATATGGTCTGAAATTCTTGAACCCGACCATCGTCTCTTTCACAGGGATACCGTGTTGTGCAGCGATGGCATTGACGAGATTGCTCGTGCCAACAGATTTTGCGACCACTCCGGATATCTTCCTGTAGACATGGAGGTAGTGCAATGCCATTGCACCAAAATAGTTCATCGGGATCTGCATATGGCCATCTGTGTGCCTGATCCGGTCTCCGTCAGGGTCCATGATGACCCCAAGCCTGTAGCGGGAGCTGCTCTCCCCCAGGCACTTTTCGACCTGAATCATATTTTTCTCGGAAGGTTCGGGGGCAACACCACCGAAAAGGTAATTGTCCTCTGTTCTCAAGTACCGTATCCTGTCACTTGTTCCCAGGATCCTCTCGAGCCGGCCCCGTGTAGAGCCATGCACGTGGTCGATACAGATGATACAATCCTCCCTGCTGATGAAATCCCTGATTTTCTGAATATCCAGTGTCTTTCTCTCTGCAACGAACTTCATGTACAGGTCTGTCAGATCGATTTTTTCGATCTTTTCGGGTTTTGTCCCGGCAGGGACAGCCCTTTCCTTCATCAGCCTGTTGGCTATCGCTTCGATTCTTGTGGTTATCTCGGTGCCTGCGGGACCTCCGTCAGAAGGATTGAACTTGAACCCGGCGTAGTTGGCGGGATTGTGAGAGGGCGTAAGATTCACCGAACAGGCGGCATTCATCATCTCTATCCCTGCGGAGAACTCGGGTGTCGGCGCTTCGCCTGCATACCATGCCCTGATCCCTGCTTCCTGGAGGAGCCCGATAACCTCCATGGAAAATTCTGGACCGAGAAACCTGTTATCATGTCCGACTATCATGCCTCTTTTCTGTATCTCCTGAAAGTCCGATACGCCGATCGCATCCATGACAGTGCGGTCATTGCTTCTGCACATCTCTATGATCGCTGAAGTGACAATGCGGACATTGTGAAAGGTAAACCCGGTCCCGATTTCTCCCCTCCAGCCTGATGTGCCGAACACGATATCTGACGGTTCTGTATTCTCGCGTGCGAATTTCTCGATTTCTGCAAGGAATTGCCGGTTTTTCGAGACATCCGACAGAATCGCCTTCCAGCAGGCAGAGGCATTCTCAAATTGCTGTGCCATTACGTCCTCCCATGAATATGATGTTGTATAAAATGCCGTGCAAGGTTTGCTGCATAAAAGAACTATTCAAAAGAGGCACTGAAAAACCTCATCCGTTTTCCTGAGTTCCCGAATTATGCCGGACGCCTCGGACGGATTCAGATTGCGGGCATTTGCTGAGGAAAGTATCCTGAACAAACCGTCAAACGCACCCTTCACATCCAGGTCATTATCCATATGTTCAATAAAGGTTTTCTTCAGATCCCGGGAGATTCCGGAGACTTTGCCGGTTCCCCTGTACGCGTTATTCCGGATATTTTTTACGATTCCCCGGAAGCTTTTCAAGTGCTCTGCTGTTTTTTTCATTCGCGCACCGGAGTAATTTAGCTTTAGGCGGTAGTGCCCGTAGATCAGGAAGAAACGGATTTCTGCCATGGCATATCCCTGTTTTTTCAGCATATCCGTATACAGGATGTTTCCCCTGCTTTTTGACATTTTCCTGCCTTTGACATGAAGATGATGGCAGTGGAGCCAGAACTTTGCCATGGGATACGGCCTCACCGATTCAAGAATTGCACAGGTGTAATCATGATGACGGAAAAGGTTGTCAATCCCTCCGCAGTACACCGACAGCGTTTTATCGAAATGCCTGCTGATCATTCCCGGATCCTGGATATTCCATGCGGGCCGTCCTTTTCCGATAACGGTATCCCAGCAATATCTGTCTCCCTTATTGCAGCCGTGCCAGAGGATGAAATCTCCCTTATTCCACCGGGTTCCGGGATAGGTATCCTTGTGGAATCTCCTCTTTTTCGGTGGCCATGCAGATGTGTCAAGACCGTAGATTTTTCCGAACCCGGGGAATTTCAGGGCGTCAAAATAGACGTTTCCTCCGTGACGGTACGCGATTCCGCGATCAAGCAGTACTTCCAGTATTGCCACTGTTTCACTAATGCTCTCTGAAGCCTTCGGAAGGAAATCCGGAGGCTTCATCCTCAGCGCCTTCATCTCCCTTTTGAACTCTTTGATGACCTGCCCGGTGAGTCTGTTTACCGAAATCTTCTTCTTTTCGGCTTCGATGATCGCCTTGTCTTCAATATCGGTGATGTTCATGCCCCTTTTTACCCTGAACCCGGAATATTCCAGATACCGGGCGAGAATATCTTCGAAGAGGAATGTCCTGAAATTGCCGATGTGTGCCCTCTGATAAACGGAAGGGCCGCAGGTGAAAATCGTGACCACATTCCTGTCAGCCGCATGAAAAACTTCCGTTTTTTTTCCGAGTGAATTGAAAAGGCTTAACATGCAATATCCCTCCGGACTGCTATTCCCATTGTAATGTTTTCCAGTGCCCTTTGTGAAATCTCCAGATCATTAGCATCCCCTGCATGTTCATGGAGATTACCATGGCTATCCATGCACCGGTTGCCCCGTAATGCAGGATGATCGAGAAAAAATATGCAAGAGGAAGACGGATAACCCACATCGCGATGATGATGATCCACATCGTGCCCTTGGTGTCGCCTGCTCCCTGAAGGCCACCTGCCAGGATCACACTGAATGCCATAAAAGGCTCCGACAGCATGTTTATCCTGAGATAACGCACTGTTTCCTCATGAACCGCCGGGTCTTTTGTCAGGAACGACGAGAATTCCCGCGCCCAGATAAATATGACAAGCGCTATCAGGCTTATGAGCATGACTCCTGTCAGAGCGATTTTCCATCCGAGCCTTTCCGCCCTGTCAGGGTCCTTTGCCCCAAGGTTCTGGCCGATGAGTACGGACGCAGCCATATTTAGGGCAAAAGCGGGAAGAAATATGATCGCTTCGATTCTAAGGCCGTTTGTGATGGATGCAAGTGCGGTGATGCGTTCCTCCCCGAGCCTTCCGAGAATATTGTACAGCACAATGCTTCCTGCGTTCCATGCGATCTGGAGAAGCACGGAAGGCCATCCGATGCTGAGAATCCTGCGCAGAGTCGATTTCACTATTGTAAAAGGGCCTTCATACATCGGCCTCCATCGGCCGGAGAGAAAAAAAAGGGAGTTCATGACCATTCCTGCGGAAACCGAAATCGCCGTGGAGATGGCTATGCCGATATACCCTAATCCGGGCATGCCGGACATTCCGAACACGAGAATGAAATCGCCCAGGATATTGAGCACGCTGACGACAGCCATGGTCATGAGCGGCTTCCGGACTTCGCCGCTTGCCCGGAAGACCGCATTGGAAACTATCAGAATATAATTGGGACCGAGCGCCAGAGCGAAGACCTTCAGGAATTCTTCCGAGATTTCTTGTATTTCACCGGGGAAGCCGGACAGGGAGAGTATTTCCCTGCTGAACAAAAGCCCTGTAATGGTCAGGACTATTGCCGCCAAAACACTGAATAGCAAAGACTGCCTTGAAACTTCTATAGCTTCCTGGTCTCTTCCTGATCCGCTTGCCCTTGAGACCATGGCCAGGGTGCCGATACTGATTGCATTTGCGATGATAATCACCAGGAAGTATATCTGGCTTATAAAGCCTACGGCTGCCTGGACTTCAGGGCTTATAAAGCCCGCAACATAAATATCGGTCAGGCCGACAAGGAAATTGAATATCATAATAAGCATCATCGGCCATGACATCTGCCATATATTCATCCAGATATTTCCTGATGTCAGGGCTGGCGCCGGGGATTTGTGTGAGACAGACATTGTCTGATAATTCTATCATAAAAAAGAGATCTGTCAGATGATTCTTTCTCTGTCCATAACGGGAATAAAGCATTCCGGCATGGCGTTGCATTTTCAGGGTCTTTTCAGTAGAGTTATTATGAGGAAACCCGAAACGGGTGAACAGTCAGACGTATTGTGACTGGTCATCGCGAGCGACCAGCGGGAGCGCGGCAATCTCATTGTGTACCCCTTAAGAGGTGAATATGTCAGAACATCAGGCGCTGCTGAGATGTCCGGCATGCGGAGCAGTGAACCGTGTGTCTGCTGACAGACTGAGGGATCAACCGAAATGCGGGAAATGCAGTAATCTGCTCGAGGTTACTGGAAAGCCTGTTGATGTCTCTGCCACGGGCTTTGAGCGGGAGGTTCTGCAATGGCCCGGGGCGGTATTGGTGGAATTCTGGGCACAGTGGTGCGGGTATTGCCGGATGATCGCTCCGGCAATTGATGCGCTGGCGCGTGCGAAAGCAGGTCTTGTGAAGGTGGTCAGGGTCAATGTCGATAAAGCTCCTGAACTCGCGCAGAGGTTTGGTATCCGCGCAACTCCGACGTTTCTGCTTTACCGGAATGGCAATAAGGTCAATGAGATTGGGGGCGCCCTTCCAGGGGATCAGCTTGAGATCTGGATAGAATCCTCCTTAAAGAGCTGAAGGCCCTGCGCCGGCTATTGTCCTGAAGCCGGCTGATGATACACGAGTGTCTCTGTCTTCTCTTTTGTACGGATTCTCTCAGCCATCGTGACAGCCTCTTTCCTGTTCGGAAAACTGCCGATCAGCACCCTGAATACCACACTGTTATTTTTTGTCCTGCTTTCATGGATTCGGGGAGCATATCCCTTCGCCTGAAATGCCTTCATGACAGACAACGCGTTCTGCTTATTCCGGAAGACTCCGATCTGTACCGCGTAGCCGGCTTTCTGCGGTGATTCGGCTACCGCAGGTTTTGGTGTGGAGACCGGTCTGGATGCCGGCCTGATTGTCTCAGTTTTCTGCATGGTTGTTTTCCTGATATGCTGCGGTGTTTCTTTTGACTTCTTTTCCGCAGGAACCTGAGGTTTTACCATGGATGGCTGCGGGACAGATGTGGTCTGCACAGGAGGGGCAGGGGGAACCGGCAGCTGGATTTCTGCACCCGGTTTTTCGGATGGCATCGAAGGCTTTTCTGCAATGGGGGGGAGGGGTTTCTGCATCTGCAGGTCATCTTTGAAGAGGAAAAAGCCTGCAGCTCCAAGCATCACGATTGCGACAAGAATAACGGGAAGGTACATTTTTATTTTGCTCTTCGGCTCAGCTATCCCCCGGAATGCAGCAGATTCGCGCTCGTTCCCGTGCATGGCATAGGCCCGGATATCCTCTTCAGCCTGTACGTCAGCAGACGGTTCAGTCTTTTCAGATTCTTTCTCCTGTTCCTGCTCTGCAGGCTTCATGCCTGACCAGTCATCCGTATCCGGACCCGCATCCGGCGATGTCTGCGCATCTTCCTTGCCCATTTGCGCAGGTGCCTTATCCGGCGGTTTTTCCTCTGTCTGAGCAGTTTCTGTCAGCACTTCTCCGAATTGTACTGCGGTGTCTTCCTCAGGAATGTGTGCTGTCACCTGCTCTTCAGGAATATCTGCTTCATGGGGATGCTCCGGGACATTTTCCTGTTCCCTGTCATCAGGCAGGGCCGAACCGGAGAGGATATCCTCTGTTTTCCTGATAAGTTCTTCGCGACTGAAAGAGGTTTTCAGAAAATCAACAATTCCGTAAATTGAGGTATACCGTGATTCGACTCTTCCTCCATGAGGGGTAAGGATGACGATAGGGATATCCCTGAGGGCCTCATCATCATGGATTGTCTTGCTTATGTCCAGTCCGCTTGCGCCGGCCATCCCGATATTAATGAATATCAGTGAGGGATTGACTTTCCTTGCAACATTTATACTGTCGTTCTTGTTTAACGCGCTGAATACAAGATAGTCCGCTGATTCGAGTGTTGAGATCATTTGCTGGATCATCTCCCTGTCGGTATCGATTATGAGTATCGTTTTCCCGCTCATAGCGTTTCTCCTTTAAATAGAATCAATTTACCAGTATATTGTGAAAAATTCAACCGGCATCATCCGGCTTTCCATTGTACAAAGCCCATTCAGCATGCTGACCTCCGGAAGCCTCCGAATGGCACCCGGGGGTGTGTCTACCGAAGATATCCTTCGATCAGGAAATCCTCCCCGAGGCGTTTCATTACAGTGACGGTTATCCTGAAAGCCTCTTCAAGTGTCTGAAAGGATTTTCCGCCTACCGCGGGAAAGGACTCCTTCCCGCCGATAATTTTCGGGGCAATGAAAAAGATCACCTTGTCAACAATCCGGTCCTCCAGAGCATGTGCATTCAATGACGAGCCGCCCTCAATGAGCACTGAAGTGAAGTGCATTTCGCCGAGCTTCCGTATCAGCCAGTTCAGGTCCAGTTTTCCCTCATAATTGAGGATTTGTATGCCCTTTTTTTCAAGAGAGTCCGTCCGTGAATCATTTGCCTGTGTGACAATGACCGTCCCGGGCGGCGTAGTGAGTATTCTTGCGCCAGCGGGAATCTCGAGTTGGGGATCAATAACAATCCGGAGAGGATTTTTCCCTCCCCTGATCCTCGCCGTAAGCCGGGGATCATCCGCCTTTACCGTCCCTATCGCGGTAATTACCGCATCTGCGCTGCTCCTCAGGCGATGCACTGCCTTTCGTGCCTTTTCGCCGGTTATCCATTTCGACTGTCCTTCCGGGGTGGCGATTTTTCCATCAAGAGTCATGGCTATTTTCAGCGTCACAAAGGGTATTCCTGTGGTAATGAATTTTATATACGCCTCATTCAGTCTTTTTGCCTTGTCCTCAAGCACGCCTGATACGACCTCAACCCCGGCCTGCTGGAGTTCGAGAAAGCCCATGCCGGAAACCTTCGGGTTGGGATCCCTCATGCCTGCGACTACTTTTGCAATTCCGGCATCGATAATCGATTTTGTACAGGGAGGGGTTCTTTTCCCGGTATGGCAGCAGGGTTCGAGGTTGACGTAAAGAACCGAGCCCCTTGCCCTATCTCCGGCTTTTCGTATTACGAGTGCCTCAGCGTGGGGTGTGCCCGGTTTTCTGTGGAAATCTTCTGCGAGTATTTCACCGTATTTTACGATAACCGCACCGACCATAGGGTTCGGACTCGTCATACCTCGTGCCTTCTCCGCAAGTCTGATGGTGCGTTTTATAAAAAACCCGTCATCCATTAAACAATTACTATATCATAAGAAATGCCCCAGTGGAATACCGTGGTCCCGTATTTGCACATCCGGCGATAAGGATTGTCATTGCGGAGAGTCCTTTGCGTGTCATTGCGATGCCTCCTTCCCTGTCATTGCGAGGAACAGAGTGACGAAGCAATCTGTCGTTGAATCCCAGCGGCGAGATCGCCACGGACTCATTGCATTCGGCCTCGCGATGACAAAACCTGGAGAGTCATTGCAGGGAGCGAATTGACAAAGCTGTCTTGTCGCTGGCTCCCTTTACCGTCATTGCGAGGAGTGTAACGACGAAGCAATCCCGTCTTTTTCATACGCGTGGGTTGAATTCAGTATGAAAAACCCTGTCTGTGCAGCAAAAAAGCGCTTTTTGTTTTTAACTCGCTGATTAATCTGCTATAATACAGAAAATGGATCAGATCTGGCTCATAATCCTTGCAGTTGCGGTTGCAGTAACAGCCGGGTATGTCATCTCGCTGATTATTGAACTCAAGAAGACTATCCGTACGCTGAATGAACTTATGAAGACGACGGAGGAATCGCTGAAACCCACACTTGCCGAACTCCAGGAAACCCTTAAAAGCCTCAGGAACGTTACGGATGATATTAATGAAGTGACGACCGACGTAAAGACATTGTCCGGATCGGTGAGGGATGTCGGCCTGAATATCCGGCATGTCAGCGAGATGATTGATGAAGTCACGACATCGACCGCGATTAGGGCATCAGGGTTGAAGGCCGGGATCAAAACGGGATTAATGGTTTTATTGAGCAATATTTTTTCAAAAAAGGGAGGAGAATAATGAGAGAAGAAGGCGGATACAGCATGGGAAGCGTGTTCATGTCGTTTTTACTCGGTGGTCTGGTGGGTGCGGGTTTTGCCTTGCTCTTAGCCCCCCAGTCAGGACGTGAAACAAGGCAGAAGATCAGAGAGCTTACCGATGACGTGAAGGAAAAGGCGGTTGAATATGCCGGTGACGTGAAAGAGAGAATAACGAGCGGTATCGATAAAAGCAAGGACGTATATGAGGACAAGAAGAGCATGATCTCGAGCGCCATCGATGCAGGCAAAGCAGCGTATGAACATGAGAAAGAGAGGTTGTCAAAAGAGCCGAATGCATGAGGTGTCGATTGCGCAGGGAATGCTCGATATCGCTATCGACAACTGTAAGAAGCAGGGGTATGGAAGTATTGAATCCATAAAGGTCAAAATAGGAAGGGCATCCGGTGTCGTGCCTGATTCACTCCATTTTGCCTTCGAAGCATTAAAACCCGGAACAATTGCGGAGAAGGCTGTGCTCACCATAATTGAAGTGCCTGTCAGTGGCTTCTGCAAGGGATGCGGAAAACATTTCACTGTCGAAGAAAAATACGTTATTGAGTGTCCCTTGTGCGGAGATCCGTCATTCCAGGTTGAGACCGGCCGGGAGCTGAATATCGATGAGATGGAGGTTGTCTGATGAAAGTGAAGGTTGTCACTAATATTCTTGAGGCGAATGACAGGATTGCCGCGGAAAACAGGAAGCTGTTCAGCGATGCAGGCGTCTTTGTAATGAATATCATGAGCGGGCCGGGTGCAGGAAAGACCTCACTCCTGGAGAGGACGATTCAGGCACTGGCCGGTATACTACGGATCGGCGTCATAGAAGGCGACATCGCCGGATCGGACGATGCGGAGAGGATAGAAAAGCACGGGGTCCCGGTTGTCCAGATAAATACCGGCGGCGGCTGCCATCTTGATGCGAATATGATACGTGAGGTTCTTGATGAATTCCCGCTGAAAGAGCTTGATCTGCTGATCATAGAGAATGTCGGGAATCTTGTGTGCCCGGCTGAATTCAATCTGGGCGAGAACATGAAGGTGATGCTGCTCAGTATTGCGGAAGGACATGACAAGCCGCTCAAATATCCTCTGATGTTTCAGGAGTCCTCTGCACTGGTTTTGAACAAGATCGACCTTGCCCCCTATACTGATGCGGACCTCGGAAAGATCAAAAAGGATTCGCTTTCCCTCAACCCGAACCTGAAGATATTCGAGGTGTCATGCAAGACCGGGGACGGCATCGGTGAATGGACAGCCTGGCTTCAGACTCTGGTGAAGTAATCCTGCATGCAGTCCGGGAACTGATACGCAAACAATGTGATATTGAAAGATGATTCGCTGTTGAGGAGAACTCTCCTCACCCCTTCTCAACATTACCTCGGCGAATCCGCCTGAGGCCGGGAGAGAGGTCTTGCTGCATCCCAATGACATATCAGGTTGCATACACACTGGGATGGAATTACGGGACTTGAGAAACTGAATGGAACCTGTCAGAACAAAGATACTCGTGAAAGGCATAGTCCAGGGAGTCGGTTTCAGGCCATTCGTCTACAACCTCGCGACATCGCTTGACCTCAGGGGCTATGTAATCAATTCTTCACGGGGCGTCACGATCGAGATCGAAGGGGAAAACAGTCCCGTCTTTGTCGACAGGCTTGCCAGGGACGCACCTCCCCTATCGCAGATCATGAGCGTTGACATCATTCCTCTGCCATATCACGGATATGAAGATTTTCAGATCATGGAGAGTGAGGACGAGGGGAGTTTCACCCTCATTTCCGCCGACGTCTCGGTCTGTGAGGACTGCTTCCGGGAACTTCTGGACGCGGGGGACAGGAGATATCTGTATCCGTTTATCAACTGTACCAATTGCGGACCAAGGTACTCGATCACGAAATCAATACCCTATGACAGGCCGAACACCACCATGGCAGTCTTCAGGATGTGCCCTGACTGCGACGGGGAATATCATAATCCGTCGGACAGGAGATTTCATGCCCAGCCAAACGCCTGTCCCGTGTGCGGGCCACAGGTGAGCCTGGTAATGGGCAGAAAGAAAGCTGCAAAAGCGAAAAATCCTGTGCAGGAAGCAATTCGGCTTCTTAAGGAAGGAAAGATCGTCGCCATTAAGGGATTGGGAGGATTCCATATCGCCTGTGACGCTACGAATAAAGCAGCGGTAAAGCGTCTGAGACTGGAAAAAAGGAAAAGCAACAAGCCTTTTGCCCTGATGTCCCCGGACATACAGACAATAAAAAAATACTGCAACGTCTCCGAAGAGGAAGAGAAGATTCTCCTGTCCAACAGAAGGCCTATTGTCCTTTTGCAAAAACTGCCGAATAATCTGCCGGAAGAGGTTTCGCCAAAGAATCCCTGCATTGGATTCATGCTGCCCTATACGCCGTTGCACTACCTGCTGTTCTCTCATCCTGTGAAAGAAAAAAAGCACCTGAAAAACAGACATGCGCTCTCCTCTTCCTCACCGGGTGATGGGGGAGCAGGGGAGAGTAAGCCCAATTTCGAGGCGCTGGTCATGACGAGCGGAAACATTTCAGAGGAGCCGATTGTGGTGGACAATGAAGAAGCGGTCTCGAAGCTCTCGGGGATTGCCGATGCGTTTCTTGTCCATAACCGGGACATCTTCATGAGGGTCGACGATTCGGTCATGAAGGTGTTTAACCGCAGGTCTCTGCTCGGGACTCAGGAAAAGAGTTCTTCGTCGTCCGGTTCCGTGCCTTTCACCTATTTTTTCCGCCGGTCAAGGGGATATGTCCCCGACCCCGTACTGCTGCATGACGAGGGGCCGGAAGTCCTCGGATGCGGAGCGGATATCAAGAATATATTTACCCTGACAAAGGGCAGTTATGCGATTCCGAGTCAGCATATCGGCGATATGGAAAACTACGAAACGCTCCTTTTCTACGAAGAAAGCCTCCGGAATCTGAAGGAGGTATACCGTGTGGATCCCGTGGCGCTCGCATATGACCTGCATCCCATGTATCTGTCGACACAATGGGCCTTGCGGCAGGAGGGAATACACAAAATTGCCGTCCAGCACCACTATGCACACGTCGCATCTGTCATGGCGGAAAAGGGGCTGAAGGACAAGGTAATCGGCGTCTCTTTTGACGGGACCGGCTACGGCACCGACGGGACACTCTGGGGAGGAGAATTCTTAATCGCTGACCTCCAGGGGTTCAGAAGGGCGGGGCATCTGAAATGCATTCCCCTCCCGGGAGGCGAAGGGGCGATAAAGGAACCGTGGAGAATAGCAGTCAGCCACATTAAGGATATCGCGGGGAAAGACACGCTCCCGTATCTCAAATCCATAGGATTTATTGACCGGTATGGAGAGGAAAGGATCGGGGCCATCCTTCAGGTTCTCGATAACAGGCAGTTTGCTCCTCTTTCATCCGGCGCGGGAAGGGTTTTTGATGCGGTCTCAGCCATCATGGGCGTGTGTGATACCAATACCTTTGAAGGAGAAGCGGCGATTGCCCTTGAAGCGATCGCGCTCCCTAACGTGCAGGATGATTACCCGGTGAATATCATATTCAGGGAGAAGATGGAAATAGACTTTGCCCATACAATTTTAGGTATTACCGGAGATCTTGCGAAAGGGGTAGACAGGGGCATTATTTCATCCAGATTCCATAATACCGTTATTACGGCCATTGCAAGGGTAGTGGAGAAACTGTCGTCCCTCCATCTGATCGATGATATCGTCTTATGCGGCGGGGTTTTTCAGAACGTCTATCTCCTGGAACGAACCATCCAGCGGCTCCGGTCTCTTGGTCTGGAGGTCCATATACATGAGAAAGTGCCGACCAATGATGCCGGGATTTCCCTCGGCCAGGCATATATCGTGAGGGAGCGAATGAAATCGGTCAGCGGGTCTCAGACCTGAAATACTTTTGGACAGTGACCAGCCGGGATATTTATACTCAAAACCAGCGATACGCATAGTCATTGCGAGTGTAGCGAAGCAATCTCGTCGTATCAGCTGAGATTGCCACGTCCCGAATTCGTTCGGGACTCGCAATGACTGTTTGCTACACGTTTGAGTTATTTATTGCTGGATCTGGGTTATAATTAGGGAAACAGCACTATTACTCAGGATAAGGAGCCACATAATGAAAAATGTCATTGAAAGAATAAGAAAGCTTATGGACGAGATAGGAAGGCCGATCAAGCTTATGGAGGTGTGCGGCACACATACGGTTGCCATATTCAGGCATGGCATCAGGGATGTTATTCCGAAGGCCATAAGCCTCCTGAGCGGCCCTGGCTGCCCTGTCTGCGTGACGCCGATAAGGGACGTGGATATCGCGATAGCGGTTTCAAGGCTCGACAACTGCATCCTCTCGACCTTCGGCGATATGATGCGGGTGCCGGGACATAAACAGTCGCTCTTTCACGCGCAGGCTGAAGGAGCGCATATCAGCATAGTCTATTCCCCGATGGATGCCCTTAAACTGGCAACCGAGAACAGGGACAAAAATGTGATTTTCTTTGCAACAGGGTTCGAGACCACATCCCCTTCTGTGGCCGGGACACTTTCCGAGGCCGAACGGCTGGGCATAGAGAATTTTTTCATTTACTCCGCGCACAAGATCGTCCCTCCCGCCCTCAGGGCGCTTCTTGATTCTCCTGACCTGAAGATCGACGGGCTTATCCTGCCCGGACATGTCAGCACCATCATCGGCACCGGCCCGTATGAATTCATCGCTTCTGACTACAGAATCCCTTCTGTTGTCACAGGGTTTGAGGCTGACGATATCCTCAGCGCCATTTTGATGCTCCTTGAGCAAACCGCATCCGGAAGGGCCGAGGTCGAGATTCAGTACACGCGCGTCGTGAAAAAAGAAGGCAACCAGAAGGCAATGGCCCTCATCGAAAAGTATTTTGAGCCGTGTGATGCGAACTGGAGGGGCATCGGGGTGATTCCCATGAGCGGATTGAAACTGCGGGATACTGTCAGCAACTGGGATGTCAGCCGCATACTGACCGTTGAAGTTCCGGACGCCCAGGAACCCAAAGGATGCCAGTGCGGCAGCGTGCTCAGGGGCATTAAGATACCGACGGACTGCCGCCTCTTCGGCAAGGGATGCACGCCGGAACACCCTGTCGGTGCCTGCATGGTGAGCACAGAGGGAAGCTGTGCAGCCTATTACAAATATTCCGGGGTGATAAAGACGTAATGTGTCTTCGGCAGATTTATATTTAGACAGAATCGATTTCCGGAGATACCTTTCCCCTGACGAGTGTATGCAATGCGGGTTTCCTTCCTGTGAAGAATTCATTGCTGCGGTCCGAACCGGAACAAAAAACCCCCGGGACTGTTCTTTCATCAGCAGAAACAGGGCCTATGCGTTTGAGGCGGTTCAGAAAATGGGCGAATTGTGGCCCGAGGTGCCGCTTCTGTTCCATCCGAGGCCGGGCTTTACCGGGCTTCTTGCGCTGAATAATCCGGATGATACGTCCATGGTTATCGTTACCGGGAACAATGAATATACCGAACAGGTACTCATGACTGTCTTCAGCACCACCGAATGCCCGTTTTTTCTTCTCTTTATCGATACCGGGGGAAACACGGTGGACATGTCGATGGTGTATCAGACCTTAACTGCCGAGAGGATTTCCAATGGACTGGAACACGCAGGAATAATGAAAAGAAAATCCACGGGAACATTAATCATCCCGGGCCTTGCAGCCTCACTCGGGCCCGATGTCGAAAAACTGACCGGATGGCGCATAAATGTGGGGCCGGTATGCGCTGCTGAACTGCCCCTGTTTCTTTCTGATATCTGGATTCCCCCGTTGTAATCATCGGTTCTGCGTTAATTACAAGGTTAAGACCCGTAATCTGCAATGAACGCTGCCTATCTTATCACAGCAGGCATATGGTAAAATATTCAGGAATAAAGGAGGGTTAGGGCATGGAAAGGATACTTCTCGGTCATGGCAGCGGCGGAAGGCTGATGTATCAGCTGATTAAAGAGCATTTTGTACCGGAGTTCCACCTGAAGGTACTGAACGACTCAGCGGTGCTGGGAGTGGCCAAACAGGGGAAAATCGCCTTTTCGACAGATTCATATGTCGTGTCCCCCATCTTTTTCCCCGGGGGAGATATCGGCGAGCTTGCAGTGTACGGCACAGTGAACGACCTTTCCATGGTGGGAGCAAAACCTCTGTATATGACCGCAGGTCTGATTCTGGAAGAGGGTTTCCCTCTTGATGACCTGAAAAAGATCCTCGGTTCCATGGCGGATGCAGCCAAAAAGGCAGGAATAAAAATTGTCGGCGGAGACACGAAGGTTGTCAATAAAGGCAAGGCAGACGGCATATTTATCAATACCTCGGGGGTCGGGGTGATAGGAAAAGGTGTGAATATCTCACCCCTGAAGGTACGGCCAAAAGATAAGGTCATTGTGAGCGGGCCGATCGGCAATCACGGGATATCTGTTATTGCCAAGAGAAACGGGCTGACATTCAATCCACCCGTTCTCAGCGATACCGCACCCCTCAACGGACTTGTGAGCGAAATGCTCAGAAAGACCAAGAAGATACATGCCATGCGGGACCCTACAAGGGGAGGTCTGGCGACAACACTCAAGGAGATAGCCGTGGATTCAGGGTACTGCATTGTGCTGGAAGAGCGCGCTATCCCTGTTCCGCCGGGAGTGAAAGGCGCTTGCGAACTGCTCGGACTTGATCCGCTCTATGTGGCAAATGAAGGGATACTGATCGCAATCGTAGACCATTCGGTTGCAGATTCCCTCGTCCAGACCATGAAAAAACATCCGGTCGGCAAAGGGACCCGCATCATCGGAGAAGTGCAGAAATCTCCCACGGGCATGGTATTGCTGAAAACTGCAATCGGCGGGACGAGGATTGTCGAGATGCTTTCAGGCGACCAGCTTCCGAGAATCTGCTGATAAGAGATTATTATGATATTGGGCGTGAACGTTGACCATGTGGCAACCCTGAGGCAGGCAAGGGGGGGTATTGAACCTGACCCGGTCATGGCGGTAACCCTCGCAATTCTCGGTGGCGCAGACGGGATTACGGTGCATCTCCGGGAAGACAGGCGTCATATACAGGACAGGGACCTCAGGCTGCTGAAAGAGTTTGTGCCTGTTGAACTGAACCTTGAAATGGCCGCAACAAAGGAGATGATCAACATAGCGGTGAAAACAAAACCCGGGATGGTTACGCTTGTACCTGAAAAAAGACAGGAACTGACCACAGAAGGCGGCCTTGACATGAAGTCGCAGAAAAACCATATCAGGGCAGCGGTCAAAAAGATTCAGGGAGCGGGCATTCCGGTCAGCCTGTTCATCAACCCGGATGCCGGCGATATCGAGCTCTCGAGACAGACAGGCGCTGACATGGTCGAGATTCATACCGGGATGTATGCAAATGCACAAGGGAAAAAGCAGGAAAAGGAACTGGCGCGTGTCATGAATGCGGTTCAGCATGGATTGAACGCCGGTCTTCAGGTCAATGCAGGCCACGGCCTGAATTATTTCAACGTGGGGAATATTGCTGCCATTCACGGACTCAGGGGGCTGTATATCGGGCACAGCATTGTATCACGGGCGATGCTTGTGGGAATGGAGAGCGCGGTAAGAGAAATGAAAGAACTGATAAAGGAGGCTTCAAGGAGCTGATATGACAAAGAAAATTCTTATCCTCTGTTGCGGATATATGTATGGATGCGATAATGCGTTTGGATATCATGTCTTTAAAGTTTTGGAAAAGATGCCCTTGCCTCAGAACGTGGATTTGATGGAAGTCGGTTTGTCAGCATGTATGATCCCGCATGTCATGGTAGAGAAGGATAAACTGGTCATAGTTGATGTCTTTGATCATAGTAAAGAGGCCCCGGGAACCATTATGCGCCTGAAAACGGAAGAGTTGCCGCTGAAATTCGATCTCAAGAAAGATCCCGCGAAGGTACATCTTGTTGAAACTCTGGAACACATGCAGTTAACCGGATACTGTCCCGAGACTGTCTTTATCGGTGTTGTCCCTAAAAATATGCAAATTGAATCTGAACAGTTGACCCATGAAATTCAGAGTAAAATCCCTGAAGTTATCGATTTGATCTTAAAGGAAATCGATTAACATGAACGGCTTTATTATAAGCCAAAGCCAGCGATAAGAATGGTTCGATTCCAGTTGCGAGACAAACTGAAGCAACCCCGTCCTTCTGCCCTATTCCGTCATTGCGAGGAACGCAGTGACGAAGCAATCTTGTCGTTCGGAACAACAATGAGATCGCCACGCTTCGCTCGCGATGACAACCAATGAAAAAAAGCGTCACAGCCTCATTTCCATTCAACGTCGCGATGAAAAAAGGACAGATTGCCGTGCTCCCGCTGGTTGCTCGCAATGACCGGTTTGCCAAACGTGTGAGTTATTTCTTGTTGGATCAAGGTATAAATTAATTCTGGTTAATCTCTGTCTTGGTCCTGGGCGCACACAGACCAAGGTATATCAGAGTGCCCAGGAGAGGATTATATTTAAAACGTTATCCGGGTCAGAACTGACATGATTCTTATAGATACATGGATACTGATAAATTAATACAACTATCATTTCAGTATTATCACGCAGGGAATTTTGAAGAAGCTCAACAGACCTGCCTGGAAATACTGAAAGATCAACCAGACAATGAACAAATAATATATCTTCTTGGAATTATATACGTTCAGCTTGAAGAATATGATTTGGCAGAGCAGTATTTCGAGAAGCTGCTTCAGGTTGATAAAGATAATGCTGACGCCTATCTCGCATTGGGAGCGATTTATCACAAACAAAGGCTTTTTGACAAAGCTGTTAGTTGCTACAGAAAGGTAATCGAGAGTGATGCTGAATGTGCTGAAGTACATGAAAACCTAGGTGATATCTTCAGGGAGACACAGTATTTTGATGAAGCTATCAACTATTACAAGAAAGCTCTTCACCTGAACCCCAACGCTCCTGAAGTATGGTGCAGTCTGGGGGATATTTATAAAGCGAGGAAACAGTTTGATCTCGCGACTTTTCATTACCGGTCTGCGTTAAGATATAAATCTGATTATGCCGAAGTTTATAGCAATCTTGGAAGCATTTTTCATGAGCAAAGACGATTGGATGAAGCGATACGTTATTATCAGAAGGCCCTGGAAATTAATTCAAACCATATTGATGCCGGTATAAATCTCCAAAATGCTTCTCTTGAGAAAAAAGAGCTTGAAGAGACACTGCGATTTTATCAATATTGGTTAGACGTTGCTATGACGCTGGGATTCTTGAAAGTTGAAATGCTGATTAATGCCTTTATCAACAAATTCTATTTCAAGATATTACACGTGCAATACTATCCTGATCTTTTCTGCTATGACAAATCTCCTTTTAGCTTAAAACGCCGAATATTAGAAAGTATCCTCAAAGACAATGAGAAGATTCGTGATGTTGACAATTTATTAGGAGACTTAGATCGGCTCTCCACGATCAGAGAATATCATGAAAAAAACACGGTTACTCTTATATCCCAATACCATAAAAATAGCGCAAACACTAGTTATAGAATATCTCATGCAATAAATGCCTTTGAAAAAATGCACCGTGAATTTATGATAATTGCATCAAGAATTGAAAATGAGCTTGTAAATGCCTTAAATTCTTAGTCGGATTCAAAAGACGAAGTAACACATGAAAAATCTTCCTAAATCCAGCGTCAAGAATGGCCATTGCGCATGTAGTTGCGAGGCAGAGCCGAAGCAACCCCATTCTTCCGAACTACCCCCAGTTGTTGTGCAACGCATAATTAGAGTATTCGACGCCACTGACTATCCCCCGAAAACTATGCCACTTTTAGGTTTAGTGTTTTTCCCTGTTGACCTCCCTATTCCGTCATTGCGAGGAACGCAGTGACGAAGCAATCTTGTCGTTCGGAACAACAATGAGATCGCCACGCTTCGCTCGCGATGACAACCAATGAAAGAAAGCGCCACAGCCTCATTTCCATTCAACCTCGCGATGAAAAAAGACAGATTGCCGCGCTCCCGCTGGTCGCTCGCAGTGACTTCCATCGCGATGACTTCCATGGTTGTCATTGCGAGGTGCGAAGCGACGAAGCAATCCCCTTTATTAAAGCAAAATAACAACGTTTTGTATGCTCCTTGCAGATGCTCGAAACCGACCTGTTTAGCGATCATTTGAGTTCCTTATCGCTGGATTTAGATAATGACTAATCTATTCGAGTTGGTTGCTGACTTGCCGGATAAGATGATGGGTTGTGGTCTCTTCCATGACAGGTAAGATAACACTCGCCAGCCTTGCTGCCCAAATCGATAAATTCGAGCCTGCCCCCGCTTGACTGTGTGATTGAAATATTATCAAAATCCATAAGATGGGTATATACAGTGCTGCCATGAGGTGTATGGCATGTCCTGCAGGAAGTTCCAACTGTTGCAATATGAATATTATGATAAATAAAGCTTTCATTCCCGAGAATGCTCTCCCGTCTGTGGCAACTGTAGCAAAGTTCGTATTGAAAAGGGCCCTCAGTTCCGTCTGAAGTAGTAAAATTTTTGGATAATATCATGCTGTAGATGGAAGCATGAGGACCTTGTGGCCCCAGGGGATCATCATTGTTATGGCATGCTGAACATTTAATCATGTCAGATGTGGTTAAAGGCGGAATCAGGCTTGGCACGTCCATATTTTTCCCCTGGGAGATGACAGGGTGATAGGAGGGATTCGCCACTGAAAATATTTCTGCAAGGTTTCTCTGATTGCCCGGAAGATTCGCACTGTACGAATGGCATTTGAAGCAGAGCTCGTATTCGAACGTAATCTGGTCGATAATGAGCCCTTGAGCATTCACTCCTTTAATCCCTGCAGTTTTATTTTCAGTCTGGACATAATGATGGTGATGACAATCCCCGCATTCTGAATGCCTCTGCGCAGAGGGATCATTTTCGGGCATGATCTCACCGTATTTATGAATGCCTTTATTTTCAACCGGATGACGGTAGGATTTCAGGAATTCCCTCTGGAGATTTGCTGCTTTGGTATTCTGGGCAAGGTCTCCTTCGTTCCTGGTAGCTTCGACATTAGCGCTTTCCCCATGGCAGCGGAAGCAGAACAAATCCCTTTCAACAGAGAGCATAGGAGTATTCAATATGCCGTGTCCTTTATGGCAGCTGTTGCATCCCTTGGGCAGTTTGCTTCTGTCACCATGAGGACTTGTGGTTAAGGATTCTGAACGAAGAAAAGTTGGTACTGTTACCAGAATGAGGCACACAACAATAATTATTCCGAGATATTTTTGAGTCCTTTTCATATCTTATGTATCGAATATCCAGATAAAATATTCAAATTCAAAAAGGAGGTATACAACGGACGCCGGTCATTATGGCATATGACAGACCAGGCATACCTCATCATATGTTGTTTTGCGCCAGAAAGGCGGTGCATCGGGATTGCCCTTTCCTCCGTGAGGATCATGGCATGAAGTGCACTGCACACCGAAATCACCCTGAGTGGGGTACAGCCTGACATCAGGATCTGTGCCGCTGCTTTGATCTCTACCCCTTCTTATCGGCCAGTTCAGATGAAGGAGATCTGTTTCCCTGTTTCGTTCATTTACCAACGCCAGATCATAAACAATTGAAACAGGATGTCCGCCCGACAGATCTGTGCCAAGATAGCCTGCGTCTCCTTCTGTAATAAAATCCGGCGTAGTTTCTATCTGGTCTTCCTTGCTTATGACTGATCCTATGGCAACTGTTCCATCATGGCAGCTGAGGCATAATTTTGAGAACCCATCCACAGGCGGGGCCTCTTCACGTGAAGAATATGATCTCAGGGTCGGACTCCAGTAGTTGATATAATTCTGAACCTCCGTTAATGAATGATTCCACAGGGGCGAAGCAGGACTTGCATTGTGAGGAGTATGACAGAAAATGCATATGCGGGTTTCTGAGCCGGCAGATGCCGGACCGGGCCCTGTGACAGACAGATTATGTTTGGTATTGCTGATACCCGCAGTTGCATGCAGTGGACATAGCAATGTTGTAAAAATTCCCCAGAATATCAGAAAAAGATGAAAGCAATTGTGTTTGATCATACAAACTTTTTAGTGCAATTTCCGCTGTATTTGTGCATATGTTATTATAGCATTCATATCAATTCTTTTCTTTCAGATATTGAAATATCTGCACTCTTCTGTTATAGGAATCCGCGACATAAATCCTGTCCCGAGTGTCGATATACACACCGGCAGGAAGGGACATCTCTCCTTTCCTCCTGCCTGATTTGCCTACCACCAGGAGGAGTCTGCCGGTGCGATCAAAAATCTGCACATTGTCAAAGTGTGCATCAGACACGTAAATATGTCCTTCAGAATCAACCGCGACTCCCTTGGGTTTTGACAGATCACCTGTACCGTCCCCAAGCTTTCCGAACGACGATACAAAAGAGCCATTTCTATCAAAAATCTGAATGCGGAAATTGAGAGAATCGGTGACATAGATGAATCCGTCCCGCCCGGCAAAGATATGTGTTGGATAATGGAACTCACCTTTGGCGGTGCCATTTTTTCCGAACTGGAACAGGAATCTCGCATCTTTCACAGAAAATACGAGAACTTTGTGGCCGTGAGTATCGACTATGTATATTCTCTCGTCATCAATCGCGATGCCGGCAGGTCTTGCGAAATATTCGGGTGACCCTATCTCGTACAGATACTTCCCCTCCCTGTCACAGATTATGACTCTCCTGAGGAGAGAATCGCTGATGTATATATTCCCGGTTTTGTCTGCTGCGATTCCTATCGGAGAGATGAACCTGTCTTTTTGAAATGAGGCAATCTGCATAACCTGTCTGTTCAGTAGGTCAAAAACGTGAACTGAAGAACTCCCGGGGTCGGTTACATACACTCTGTTAAGGTCAGCATAGACACCATGAGGTCTCAGCATCTCCTGTGCATCTTCCTTTCCGAGAAGACTGTCAAGGGCTTTCATGAGCCAGGATTTGCTCGCACCCATATCTCTTGAGCCTGATAAGGTTTTTACCATCTGAATCCGTGGTTGCTGCGGAGGAGATGGCCAGAACAGACTTGAAGCTTGATAGTTTTTATTGATATTTTTAGTACTGTTCTCAGTGCCTGCACAGGAAACGCACAGCAAAAGAGAACAAAGCAGAACATACAGATAGCTTTTCGAACGTAATATTAAACCAGTAACTAAATACCTTGATGTCATTCCCGCAAGTGAAGCCCGTCGGAAACAATTTAGAATACATCTGCGTTTATTCAAGATCCGCAGAAGAATGCCGGACAAGCCGGAATAGCAGTATTGTATATCTTTCATCTATTCTATTTTCTCATGTTGCATCAAATTATTCTTCTAAGCTTCAGAAACAGTCTTCTTTGGTAACTTTCTCTTTTTCCATAATCTGTTTTCATAAGACGGCTCTCAAGGGTAAAGATTAATTTTCCTATCCTGTATTCTGTGTTCAATTCAATTTGATCAGTTCTCTTTGTGGGATTATTCTCAATCTTATCCCATGTTTCCTTAAATTTTATTAAAATAATAAGATTTCTGAAGAGAGGATATTGTATAGTCTCCTCGAAGAAGAATCTCCTGAGGCTTCTGGAATTTGTTTCTCCAGCAAAGAAACCGGAATGTGCTGTGATAGTTGCCCAACCAACAGGATAGGAAATGGTACCGGTAACGCTGTAACGGGTTGTTTCTAATGTTATCTTTTCTTTTTTGGGTAATTCCGGGTCAAATTCATCATCAAAAGCAGATATTCTTCTGTCTCTCTCAATGTCTGCTTTCGAAAATAACAGTTCACCCTCTATAGTCCATTGTGCTCTTGATAATCTTCTTCCTATTCCCCTTCCCCGTATGCCGGTCCTCAGCGAATGGGAAATCCTGTCTATTTTTGTCTCCCTTTTCTCCAAAGTCTCCTCATCACCGAAAAAATCTCCTTCCAGTGACGTAAAATATATTTGTTTCTCGTTAATAAGCAAAAATGAATAATTTGTGTACCATACACCGAATTTCAGTTTTCTTGTAGTTAGAATAAGTTCTACCGCATTTTGCAAGGAGTATCCGCTATCTTCATCGTCTTTATATCGTATATTGTATCTTGGTGAGAAATCGAAACCCCAAAAGGGCCTTCCATAACTCAGACTGGCAGATATCCCGTAAAAATTCGCTTTTCGGTTATTTTCCTTTCTCAGTCCGTAATTCAGTGAAAGACTGCTCCGCAGTCTATTGGTAAATCTGTAGCCCCATGTGCCGTTTACCGTGTGAATATCCTTTTTAATGTCCGTTGCAGTGACACCCTGGAGTTTTAGTCCGGGGAAGTTATATTTATATTGAGTGTAGGAATATGTATAGTACTGATCGAATATTTTTCGTTCTCTAATAAAAAGATTTGATGTGAAAGATAGAAGGCTCAGATAATCAATGTCTGTATAGCTAAAGAAATTATAAAAATCGAACCTTTTAATGATACTGGTTCTCGTATTTATACGGACATATCTTCCTTTGTAACTGGTTGCTGGGCTGGAGAAGTCTGTATACTGTGCAAAGATTTGATAACTAGTATTGAGAAACTCGAGCGAGCCTCTTACGTCAAGTGTATACGTCTCCGATTCTATTTTGCCGGATGCTCTTTCAAATTGCAGCAAATCCTGATAGAGGTGGTTATATTCAAGTCTTATTAATGGGAAATTCCGAAATCGTGAGATCCTTAGACGGGCTCCGTAATTGTACTCTGTCCAGTGAAAATCCCTATCCGCTGTTACTATCACTCCGGCGGGATCAAGGGTGTGATTTAGTTTCCTTCCAAAGATATCCAGCGAGATCGGTCTGTAGGGAAGAAAAGTGAGAGAGAAATCATACCCGATAAAATGGGATTTCCAGGTATCATCACTATAGCCAGCTAATTGGCGAAAATCATTATAAAGAACTGTAGCAGTAAAAACTGCAAGCCTTGGGTGATAAATATATCCTCCGCCATCAAGCCTGTAGTTCTGCTCAAAGTAGGATAAAGTGGATTTGAATTCTTTATCGCCTGTTGTATAAGAAGTAAAAAAATCCTTGTAAGAGAGTTCAATGAGGCCTTTGAGATAGAATCTTTTTGGATAAAGGATTGTCATCTGGGCTGAAGCTTCTGAAGGTAGTAGGAGAGAGAAATAAATACTTGACAAAAAAATAAGTATAAAGAACCTCTGATGGTTCAAAATAATCTTTTCTCCATAAATCTTTTTCCTCAGATTGTTTAAATCCCAATCACGTACTCATATTATAAAATTCGTATATAGCAATAAATAATAATATGTAAGGCAGTATCAGAAAAAAGAAGAAAAAAATTTCTTAACTAGTTCTGTTATGTAACTAGTTCTGTTATGAATACAATATAGTCACTTGATCGATACAATGCATTATTATTGCGGTTGTTTTCCGCTCACATACTGAAAAACCTGCACCCGACGGTTAAATGTATCTGTGATATATATCCTGTCTTTATTATCGATAAACAAGCCTGTGGGTAAATAGAATTCACCTGGCTTCTTGCCCGGGTTCCCCACCCACAAAAGAAGCTTTCCTTCCTCGTCGAATATCTGAAAGTTATTGAATGCGGTATCAACGACGTATATATGCCCCTCGGAATCAATGCCAATTCCCTGGGGTCTTGTAAAATACCCTGATGAATCGCCTAACCTGCCGAATTCTTTTATGTATTTCCCATCGGGATCGAATATCTGTACCCTAAAGTTGAATGAATCGACCACAAAGAGGCGGCCAGATTGGTCAAGTGCCAGATAGCTTGGAAAATTGAATTCACCTTTTTCACTGCCTCTTTCCCCGATTGTAGACATAAGACGACCATCGTTGTTAAAAACCTTTATCATGTGATTCTGTGTGTCAGCTACATAAAGTTTTTCTCTCTGTTCATCATACGCGAGACCCGCCGGATTCTTAAACTCTCCCGGGGAACCGATCGACAGCAAAAGATCCCCTGTTACTTTATTGAATGCAAAAACCTTATCGAGCCGTGAATCTGAAACAAACAGAATATTTCGCTTATTGTCTGTCGCGAGTCCTACAGGTCCGGCAATCGTTCCCATGCCCAGAAATCTGAGAGATGTCTTTTGTACGTCAAAAACAAAAATTGTGCGGATTTCCGGATCGGCTACATAAATGTTTCCTGCATTATCTACAACAACTCCGCTCGGCCTTCTTAATTTTTCGACTCTTTCCTTTCCGATTAGAAACTCCATTACCTGACTCGGTTTGCCAAAATCATACCTGTCAGACCATTGCTTCACCCATTTGATTTTTGGAGATGCGGGAGGCGGGGGCCAGACATACTCTCCGGAAGGTTTTTGTATTGAGTCAGGAACTGGAGCATTGGCAGCACATCCGAAGAGAACGGCTAAAGACAGCAATAGAAAAAAAAGATAGATTTTACGCATTATGCATTCCTCTTCCTTATTAAAGAAATTAATAGTATTTATGGCATCTTGTGCAAATGTTTGGTTGTGTAAAGAGCTTCTTGTTGTCTGAACTGTGGGGATCATGGCAGGTAACGCAGTCAAAATCCTTGCCAGGATTATCGGGGTCTATGATTTCAATTTCTTTCCCTGGATTCTTTGGATCAGGCACGCGTATTATCTTGATGGTTGATGGGTCTTTGCCCTTTACTGGGTGAATTCTTCTGCCGGGAATATTCACGATATGTTTTCCATCTGACTTGCCCACATGGCAGGTCAGACAAAGCTCTTCTATACTGCTGTTTATGAGGAGGGAAGGGTTATTGTTTGCATGCGGAGTATGACAAGAGCTGCAGCCACCTGCAGGAATAATCCCATGAACATTTTTTTTGTTGAATTGAGCCTTCTCATGACAGCTAAAACAGAGATTCGGCTGCGTTGTTTTCAGTATCCTGTCAGATTCTGAGCTATGCGGATTGTGACAGCCTGTGCACATTCCTAAATTTGTATGGCCTGACTTGCCTTTAAATTTCGATTCATCATGGCAGTTGTAACAGAGTCCCGGAACATCTTTCAAAAGAATCTTGGGATAATTTGACTGATGCGCATCATGGCATCCGGTGCACATGCCAGCCGGTATTGGCTGATGTACAGATTTCCCCTTGAATTTCGATTCATCATGGCAGCTGTAACAGAGTCCCGGCATGCTCTGGGTGAGCACGATACTGCCTTTTTGTCCTGGATGCGTCTTGCCTTCTACGGGTTTATGGCATGCTGAACAGCCGAGGGCAATCGCTGCATGCACACTTTTTGCCGGTTTCTGTAATTTTGCATGGCAGGTGATGCATGGGTTGGCCTCTGCAGCATCGGCCTGAGAGGATATGAAAGCAATAGCTGCGCACATCGCCAGATAGCAAAAGATTATCTTTATAAATCTCATCGTTTCCTCTCCATATGTAAGTTTTAACTATAATAGTTTAATCATAATACGAGAAGCTTGTCAACGTTGCTAAAGGTTATAAATGTTTTGCAACTTAAGTTGTAAAATACCGACAGAAAAGGGGAGCGCTCTGCAAAAAAACACGTTTAAAGGATGGATTGCTCTGTCACAGGTTTCTCGCAATAACGGGGATAGGTGGCAGCACAGAGACTTCCTTGGTTGTCATCGCGAAGCCGAATGTAATGAGGCTGTGGCGATCTTGCCGTTGGCATAGAAAGACGAGATTGCTTCGTCACTCCGTTCCTCGCAATGACAGAAATTAAGCCTTTGAGGATAGATTCTTTCGCACCTATGCTCCTCTCAATGATGGGGAGTCCAATGGCGGCAAAGGTTTTTTATTGCATGACCTTGGTGCCTTGTCATTGCGAGCGACCATCGGGAGCGCGGCAATCTGTCTCTATTGGCTGTCATGGCGAACGAAGCGTGGCGATCTCGCTGTTGTCATTGTACAACGAGATTGCTTCGTCGCGCTGCTCCTCGCAATGACTGGAATGGGAGGCATCACAATGGAGTCCAACTGATAGATTACTTCGTTCCTCGCAATGACAAAAGTTAGTCTTCTTGCAATGACCAGGAATAGGAGGTATCGCAATGATACGCAAAGGGGTTTTTCGGACAGGGACGGAAAGTCACATATTAGTCAGCAAAATCGTGAAGTCTTCAGAAAAGCCTTCCCCGGGGGTACGCGTTACCCCCGAGGAAGATTATGGAAAAATCTTATTTCTTAGAGCCTTTTGAAGGCAGGTCATGTACGTCGACATGGCACTGCAGGCAGTTCGGAAATTTCTTGAGGACCACTTCGCCATGCGGCTTTCCGTGGCATTCCTCACACTTTGGAATGTACTTGTGCGAGGTATGGCATTTTGCACATGCGACCTGGCCGTGCTTGCTTGCGGTTGTCTTGATCTTGTCGTTGACCGCGCTGTGGCATCCGCCGCAGACGTTGTTTGCCGTGGTGTCAGGATATTTGATGATCAGAGGTGTATGAACCGGATGGCATACCAGGCAATCCTTTACCTGCTGTTCAGGTGTGTGAGGCTTGTGGCATTCCATGCAGGAAGGGATATAGCCGTGTTTCTGGTGGTGACACTGGGCGCACTGGACTTTTGTGTGCTTGCTCGGATTCTTCTGAAGCTGCTGGCCGACCTTCGCGTGGCAGTCGCCGCACACCTTCGCGAAATCCGCGCTCATTGCCATTTGCGTCTTCGGTGCATGGGGATTGGAATGACATGATGCGCAGGCCGCAAATTTGTCTCCGTGTATCAGGCCGTGGCATGTCTTGCATTTCGGCATAATCTCATCCCAGTTCTGTTTCTTGGGATTATATGCGTGAAACTTCGTGTGACAGCTTACGCAATCGATTTTGTGCTTGCCACCTTCCTTTTTGATCTCGTTGAACACGGATGAATGGCAGCGGGCGCATTCGGCAGGAGTTAACGGCTTGACTTCCATGTCGTAAAAACTTGCCGGTTTTGCCTCTTCCTTTGGCGGGGGAGGGGCAGCTTCGGCCTTCTGCACCGGAGCAGGTTCCGGTTTTTCCGCTACAGGAGCAACTTGCTGTGATGCACATGCCATGATGGCAAACAGCAGCAGTATGCACCCTGTAATGAGTATAGTAGCTCTTTTTTTGCTCTCCATTACTTCTTCGCCTCCTTTCCTAAACTATGTGCACTTATGTGACACATGTTGCATTTCGGAAATTTCTTGATCATGCCCGGCGGATGCGGGGACCCGTGACAGGTTTCGCAGGCAGGGACATTCTTGTGTTTTTCTTTATGGCAGAACACACATGTCAGCTTTGAATGCTTCGTATCGGTGCCGTCCAGTGTGTGGGAGATGCTCTTGTGGCATGCAGCGCAGTTCTTGTTCGGCATATCAGCGCCGTAGGTGATCGTGAGCGGCTGATGCGCAGGATGACAGACCAGGCAGTCCTTGTTGACCATTTCAGGGGCATGGGCCCGGTGGCATTTCAGGCATTCAGGGACATCTCTGTGCCCCTTATGGCAGGTAGTGCAGAAAAGTTTTGAATGCCGTGTCTGATGGTCTTTCATTTCCTTCCCCTGAGTGCCGTGGCAGGAAAGACAGGGTGCGGTAAGGTTTGCAGCCAGTTTCATATCGAGCGGTGCATGGGGATTGGAGTGGCAGGTATTGCAGCCGCCGATCTCATAATGGGGTTTCCCGGCATGGCATTCGGCGCAGGCAGGGATGATTTTTTCCTTTGCGACCATCGGAGGGTGTCCCTTATGGCAGCCCAGGCAGGTGATCGCTGTCTTGTGCTTTGCTCCCTTGCTGTCCACTATCCCCTGCACGCCTGAATGGCATTTCACACAATCAGCATTTGAGAGCTGGGCTTTTTCCTGTGCAAAAACCTGATCCTGGAAGATGCCGGCAAGGCAGATCACGGTGAGCACTGCAAAGAAGAGAAGCAACAGAGAATCAGACCTTTTCTTCGTCAACAACTGCGCTAATCTCATATCTTACCCCCTTGTGTATTTTGACCAATTTGATGGAATTATCCTCTGATTACAATCAGTAACAATATATTACTGTCTAATGTGAAAATATTTAATCAGCATACACTTATATCATCTTTTTGATTTTTCTGTCAAGGGAAAAATGACAGCCAAATCAGACCGAAAGCTATGCGGAGGTGCCTTTATTCGATGCTGATTTCTCATATTCCACAGGCCTGCATGACGGGATTGCTTCGGACTATGCCCTCGCAATGACAAAAGTGCTTGCATGACGAGATTGCTTCGTCACTCCATTCCTCGCAATGACAAAAGTGCTTGCATGACGGGATTGCTTCGGACTATGCCCTCGCAATGACAAAAGTGCTTGAACGACGAGATTGCTTCGTCACTCCATTCCTCGCAATGACCTTTTTGTGTCGTCATCGCGAGCGAAGCGTGGCGATCTCGCTGTTGGCGTTGAACGGCGAGATTGCTTCGGGCTATGCCTTCGCAATGACGGGAATAGGAGGTATCGCAATAATGCGCAACGTGTTTTCCAGCATAGCTTTTTTGTTTGTCATTGCGAGCGACCAGCGGGAGCGCGGCAATCTGTCTTTTTTGGGCTGTCATCGCGAGCTGGAGGCGTGGCGATCCCGTTGTTAGCTTTGGACGATGAGATTGCTTCGTCGCTCTGCTCCTCGCAATGACGGAAGGGCTTGAACGGAGAGATTGCTTCGTCGCTCTGCTCCTCGCAATGACGGAAAGGGTCATTGAAGTGAATTCCATAGTCGTCATCGCGAGCTGGAAGCGTGGCGATCTCGCTGTATCAATAACTATGTTGACAGTGTAAAGTGTAATCGTTGCCTGAGACACATCAATAGCCGTAAGAATGCAGGAGATCCAGTCGTTTCCGGGCAATGTCGTTTCCCGGGTCTATTTCCAGCGCTTTTACAAAAGCCTGTTTTGCATTCGGATAATTGCGGCTTGCCAGCAGCGCCTCGCCCATCGTGAGATGATAATTTACATTCCATCCGTAATCCTGTGCTTTCAGGCCTGCTTCCACAGCCACTTCGTTCCAGAGCCATTCCTTCGGCATGCCGAACCGCTGTATCAGCTCTTCATTTGCAGGCGCCTGTTTTACGAATATCAGGGAGATGTTGTCCATGAATACGAGATGCCATTCCGGATCATTCAGGAGCGCAGGAATAAGGGGGACAAGCCGTCCGGTGAAATTCCCTACAGAGAAGGTCAGAATGAAATCGACATTATACGCATTCAGCATGGCCTTCCATTCCGGGATTCCCTCGAACTTTTTCGGGGATGCCTCCAGAATCCTGACTTCCTGGAAAAACACCTCTCCTATTAATCCCCTTCCGTCCAGAAAGACCCTGTAATCCGGATAGAGTTCCCATATCAGGTATCCTCCCCAGACATACGGGTTGAACATATTCCCCGATATCCTGTGTGCCTTGAGAAATTTTGCCGCCCCTTCCGGGTATTTGTTGGCCCTTATGCCATTCTTGAAGAGGTCGGCATTATTAATCAGGATAACAAGCGCGACCGAAAGGATGATGGTAGCGGGCAGGGCAGCTTTTTCCCCTATAGCCCTCATTTTCACGGATATTTCATTTTGCAGGGGGCGCCTGAGAATGCCCGGCGCATACCGGGCGGTCAGAAGGAGAGCCAGGGGCACAAAAAAGGGGATCAGCCGTGATGCGTACAGGCTCATGAAGGCAAAGCCGGTGAATAGCGCGGCAACAGTGAGGTCAAATTTGTTCAGGTGCAGCAGCAGAAGCAGGAAACCCAGTGCCAGCAGGAAAAAATAGATCATGAACTGAGGTTCATAAAAACCTGCGCGTATCAGGGAAACAGGCGACATTGCTTCGATAATCATGCCTTTATATGCTCCGCTCTCAAGCTCAAAGAGAAACGGGACGACCTTGTACGTATTCGGGTTAATGAGCGAGGCGAGAATAGCGGTTACGCCAGTCACTATAAAAAATTTGTATGCCCGTGCAGGAAGGGAAGGGCCGAGTTTTTTTGAAAACAGCTTGAGACTTTCGGACGAGAGGTATGCCAGCAGGATCACGATCCCAAGGATAAACCCGCCGTGCATATTTGCCCACATGAGCATGATAAAGGGGATGGGGGCGAGATAAAAAAGGACGGAGATGCGGAAGTGCCGGCAGAAAAACGAGACTCGTTGAGACCCGTTGAGATTCAGGGGTTCCCGGGATTGCGCGGGACCGGTTGAGACCGCTGTTACCCTGCGGAAGCCTTCGAGCAGGAATATGAGGAGAAAAGAGAAAAGAAAGGAAAAGAGCTGGGGCCTCTCCCCCATGAACGTACGGAACAGCATCACTGCCGGAACAAGAAAGACAAGGGAGAGCGCAACGCCAATCCCTTCCCTCCTGATGGCCCGGTATATCAGGAACATCAGCAGGGTGAGGATGGCAGCCCTAAGGTAAATGATCCCCTGGAAACTGAAAAGCGCATATGTCTGGGAGAAGAGAATCTGTGCAAGCCAGTACTGGGTGAGAATAAACCTGATCCTTTCCGATTCCGGATTCACAGGGTCCTTCTGCAGCGATGTGTAGGCAAACGGGTCTGTTTCGGGCAGAGCCCCTTTCTGGTAAATATATTCACCTGTTTTCAGATGCCACCAGAAGTCCGGGTCCCGTATCTCGGCAGAGAAAAGACCGAAGATGAGAATGAAGAGGAGGGTAAGAAATATATACCGGGTGATTCTGCGCATCATGCGAATTGCCACTCCCTGGGACTGATTGAGATACATAAAGATACACAGATAGAGAGAGAGACACTTGGAGATACATGGAGACACACGGAATCACATGGAGATTTATGGAAACACACAGAGATGCATGGAGATACACGGAGATTCATAGAGCTTTTCTTAGATTCCTTGTGGAATTAATTACCCAAATCCAGTGATACGTATAATCATTGCGAGTGCAGTTGCAAGGGCACAGCACGACACAATATAGAGCTAATGAGGCGTTTCCTGTCCCTGCGAGGAGCCCCTTTTCTGTCATTGCGATGCCCCCTGTTCTATCATTGCGAGGGCGCAGCCTGAAGCAATCTTGTCGTTCCATGCCAAAAACGAGATCGCCACGCTCCGCTCGCGATGACAGCCCTAAAAAAGCAATTGCGGAAAACACGGTGCGTATCGTTGCGAGTCCCTCTTTTCCTGTCATTGCGAGGAACAGAGTGACGAAGCAATCTCTTCGTTCAAGCCCTTCTGTCATTGCGATGCCCCCTGTTCTATCATTGCGAGGGCACAGCCTGAAGCAATCTCTTCGTTTTGCCCTAATCCGTCATTGCGAGGAACAGAGTAACGAAGCAATCCCGTCCCATGCCAACAGCCAGATTGCCACGCACCTTTTATGTGCTCGCAATGCCCCGTATGCCAAACTCGTGAATTGGTTATCGCTGGATCTGGGAACTATATTTTTCAACTTAACAAACAATTCCTGAATATCCTGAAGCACATTATCTATATTATCACTTCTCTTCATTCTCCATCTATCTCAATAAATCTCAACGTATCTCAAGGCATCTCTATCATCTCTATCAGTTGTCAGGGCTCTTCAGTTGAATCCTTGGCTCCTTTGCCCCTTGAATCCTCGGTTTTTTCCAGTTCTTTCATCACCAGATTGATCAGTACGGGGATATTCTTCTCCATCAGCGGCGAAAGTTCCATGCTGGCGTTAAGGCTTTCCGGCTCAATGCCATAGAAAATGATTTCCGGGGGTTTGGTGCCCAAAAAGGAGGTAATCTGCACCACATCAGTGAAATCAATGCCGTGGGCTGAGCGCATTACCCCCTTTTTCCCGGCAAGGTCTTTATCGGTAAAACGGAACAGGGTTCCCGGTGGCGCATCTGCCTTTACCGCATCTACCACAATGACCTTTTTCCTTCCCTCGATACAGTATACGAGGTCAAGACCGCCAGTGCCACCGTCAATCACTTCGACATCAGGAGGCAGAGACATTTGCTTCATTTTTTCGGCCACACGGACGCCGATTCCTTCATCGGTGAGAAGGATGTTGCCGATGCCGAGGACGAGAATTGGTTTCAAAGGTTGTTCCATAGCATGGTTATACCTTTCTGTCTTTAATATTGAGACAACGGGATTGCTTCGTCATTTCATTCCTCGCAATGACGGAACAGGTGGCATCGCAATGACTCCCATAGTCGTCATCGCGAGCCGGAGGCGTGGCGATCTCGCTGTTGTTCTGAAGTATGAGATTGCTTCGTCACTTTGTTCCTCGCAATGACGGAATAGGTGGCATCGCAATGACTCCCATAGTCGTCATCGCGAGCCGGAGGCGTGGCGATCTCGTTGTTGGCGTTGAACGACGGGATTGCTTCGTCATTTCATTCCTCGCAATGACGGAACAGGTGGCATCGCAATGACTCCCATAGTCGTCATCGCGAGCGAAGCGTGGCGATCTCGCTGTTGTTCTGAAGTATGAGATTGCTTCGTCACTTTGTTCCTCGCAATGACGGAATAGGCGAATGCAAAGATGGCACAAGGTTGTTATTGCATGACCTTGGTGCCTTGTCATTGCGAGCGACCAGCGGGAGCACGGCAATCTGTTTTTTTTAGGGTTGTCATCGCGAGCGGAGCGTGGCGATCTCATCAACAGTGAATGCCTGTAATCCTCATAATTCATCATATAAATCCTTCCATCCAGGATTTACCGAATTCACCAATTCAAATTTCTTCTTTCTCGATCCACCCTTGATTTGCTTTTCGCGCTGAATCGCATTGAGAGAATCCATGAACACTTCATAATACACAAGTTTTGTAACATTGTAGTTTCTTGTAAACCCTTTGATCACCTTTTCCCTGTGCTCGAAGACTCTTTTCTTCAGGTTGTTTGTCATGCCTGTATAAAGGACACTGTTGTTTTTGTTCGACATTATGTACACGTAAAAATAAGTGTCCATATGACATTATGTCATCAATGAGAGACGTGAAGCAACCCAAAACGACGAGATTGCTTCGGGCTATGCCCTCGCAATGACGGTATAGGTGGCATCGCAATGACTCCCATAGTCGTCATCGCGAGCGGAGCGTGGCGATCTCGTTGTTGGCGTTAAAGTATGAGATTGCTTCGTCATTCCATTCCTCGCAATGACGGGTATAGGGGGACTCGCAATGACGGGTATAGGGGGACTCGCAATGACGGGTATAGGGGGACTCGCAGTGACGGGTATAGGGGGACTCGCAGTGCAGGGAAATGGCGTATGTAAACCGTGAAATGGCGAGTGTAATGACAAAATTGCGGTTCTTTTATGTGCTTTCGGTAGTGCATGGGCGTAATGTCCGGTATCCCTTCAATGCACATATCCACTCGCCAAAAAAAAGGGGAGGTCATCCCTCCCCTTTAAAAGGCCTTAGCCTTAGCCTACTCGACTTTTTCGATATTTGCCGGCCTTCCGTCAGGACCGATAGCAAATTTCAGCTTCTCTTTGCCGTCAGGACCCACGACGTGTACTGCGCAGGCGATACAGCAGTCAAACGGATGAACGAGCCTGAGAATATTCAGGACCTTTTCTTCATCAGTTGTGCCGATGTAGGAGCCAACTAGTGACTGTTCCACAGGACCAGAAGTGCCGTTGTTGTCCTTCGGAGAGAAGTTCCATGTGGAAGGAACGACACACTGATATTTCGCGACCTTGCGGCCTTCGATCTTGATCCAGTGGCCCAATGCACCTCTCGGCGCCTCGCAGAGGCCAACGCCTGTGCTGATCATCTTCGAGATCTTCTTGTAGGTGAATGCTTGGCCGTTATCGACGAGCGCGCCGTTCCAGACAGCGCAGGCATCAGCAAGCAGTTTTGCCTCCAATGCCCGTGCAGCGTGCCTTCCGAGAGTGCTGATAAGGTCACTTACTGGTCTGTTTAGACCACCTCCAGTTCCTCCCATAACAGCGTTAATCAGTGTCCGAACGCTGTAAGGACTTCCGCCCGAAATACCGAAGTTTGTCATGAAGGTATTTGTGACCGTTTGTCCAGTATCACTCGAGAGGTAGGATACAAACATGCGGGCCAGTGGACCGACTTCAAGGACCTGTGCGGCTGTACCATATCTCGGAGCCTTGAGCCAGCTGTACTGTGCATCTGCAGAAGACTTCATGTTCGGGACGGTCACACCGTCAAACGGATGGCGTCCATTGGTCTTAAGCACCGCATCCAGCGCGGGATAATCGTACCAGGAATTACCGACATGCTCCACAATATTGGCCTGATCAAACGCACCTACGCTTGTACTTGCTGATGTCGCAATGCCTCTCTTGATGAGCAGGACATTACCAGTAGCGTTCATCGGGAAATCGCCATAGGAGAGGAAATTCCCGCAACCAAACCCCTGAGTCCAGAAAGAAACAAAGTTCGGAGTGGTTGATGTTGCGACCGTCACCACATTCGGTATGTAGGTGTTGTCGATAAAGTCCCTGATCTGGTTCAGAATGTTAGTGAATTTAGTCTTTGTTTCTGTCAGATTGAACGGACCCCATGCATCGTAATCAGTCCCTACCTGATAAGGATTCGGATACGTTGTAGAGGTAAGGGTTGATACGCCACCGGGAATGATCGCGTTCTGGATCGGATGTCTGCCGCTGAATAAAGCACTTGCCGTATGCGCCAGTCTCCTCATTTTGAGTGCCGTTACATAATTCACAATGAGCGCCTGTCCAAGAACAGAGCTGCCTGCAATGAGATCTGAAGTGGTATAGGACGGAGTCCATGGTGACATGTTCACAAGACCTGTCGAGAAGTTGATGAAGTCCGGTGCAGACAGATGGTAGAAGTGGGTAATGTGGGACATGACCGTATCCATTCCATGAATGATGTTCCTGATCAATCTTCCATTCGTTGGGATAAGATACGTATTGTACGGAGCCGTATTGTCAATATCTCCATCTGAAGTATTTTTTCCGGAATCAGTAACATACCCTAATGCATTGTCTAAGCTTCTAACTGAAGCTAACCCATGTGCGGTGGGTCAAACCGCTCATATACGCTGGGCAATGACGGGTGCATCCCTCGGATCCCTCCTGTTCATGATGAGTTCGAAGCCCCTGAACAGATTGCCTGTACATTTTGCACTGGTAATAGTGCCGGCAGTCTCTGAAACAACCACTTTCAAATGTCCTTCAATCCGGCTTACAGGATCAATCGTAATTGTTGCCATATTTCTTTACACCTCCTTCCTTAGATAAATGTATAGAATTTTCCGACTTTGTCGGGGAACGTAGGCTCAGTGCAGCCATGGCAGTTGCCTCTGCTTCCTACGCACCAGTTAACACCATACTGTTCGGCTGTATCTGTATTCCATCTTCTGCGGGAACAGTCAGCCTTCGTCTTCCTTCCCTTGCAACCGAGAATTCCGAGACATCCGAGGGCATCAGACTTCCATTTCTCCCTTCCGAGTCTCTTGCTGTCGCCGGTTGGCCACCTGTAACTGTAGTCCGCATCGCCGGTGTAATTAATGTTCGGCGGGTAGGTGCCAGGAGGACCACCTACGCCAGGTGTAGTCCAGTAAGCTGGATCAGTATTTGGTGGAATTGGTGTGCCGGTCCATGGAGTGGTATACGGATCGGTATTGAGCGCCTTTTTCGGAATATTGTTATACCTCCATGGGCATGGCCCAGCGTTACACTGGTATTCACGATACCCATAATCCAACGGACGGCGATAGTTGGTCAGTGTTGGAATCGCAGCCGCAAGCCTTGCTTTAACACCATCTATGTCGCCATTATTGATTAAGTCTATCACTGGCTGTAATCCGCCGAGGGTACTTACGATATGGGCGATGGTGCCGACGATCCAGTCCGCATGTGGAGGACAGCCCGGAATGTTGATCGTTGCCTGTTCAATGGGCATTCCCAGAATGTTTGTCACCGGAGCAGCATCTACGCCAAGACTATTGTCGAGCAGCGCACCAGCTCCGTATGTGGCTCCCTTATACAGCGCACCCCTTGCATCTGTGGCATTTCCCCTTGCTCCCGGAATTCCTCCGAAGGACGCACAGGTGCCTACCGCAAGGACCGCGAGGGCATGTCTTGCAAGACGGCGTGCATTATAGAGCATGGTCTCATTGCTACCTCCGGTCAAATCGCCGACATGGCAAAAATCTCCGCGTGCTCTTCCGGTACCTTCAGGCGACGCGCACTGGATAGCACCCTCAAGCACAAGGACATACGGCAAATTGACTGATGCGGGATTAGCACCAGGAACCAATGCGTTATACAAAGACTCAACATAGGCTACTGATGATTTGGGTCCTGCGACTGTGCCAATCTCTGAACCGGCAGCGGTCATGATGGTCTTGTGGTATTTGAGGTCGAGGGTGTTGATCAGCAGATCGTCCGCCGTGGTGTAGAAAACGGAATTCAGCAAGCTCACGGAACAGCCGGTACATGCTGCGCCATCGAGCCAGATAACGGGTATACCGCCGCTCAGATAATCCTTCGCAAGCGCTTCATCGAGCTTCATTAATGTTGATGCCGAGAGCCCGAGCGCGCCTGCTGCAACGGAGCAGTATTTCAAAAACTCTCTACGAGTAATACGAAGCATATTTCTTATCCCTCCTTTCCATTCTTATTCACGTGATGCGAATTTAGTCTCTGCACTTTTTCAAAGAGACTTTTTTGGTTCGGTTTCATGTCTTTCTTTTTCTCTCCGGAGAGTGGCTGGGTAAAACTGTACCAGGCACCTGCTACCTGCCTGAACGTGTCCTTCGACACCATCTCTCTGAAAAGCTCTCTTCGTGTTAATAATTTTTTGCCAGATTCCATCAACTATAACCTGTTCACATGGCAATCTGCGCACATCTTCGATCCGGAGTTATCGGATCTCAGGAAAAACACCTGCGAACCGACTGATTTGCCTCCAACCATCTGCTTGCCGGGATATGCCACGGTATCATGGACAGCATGGCATGTTGAGCACTCAAACTGATCAGTTGCTGCAGTGGTATCTGCACCGTATAACGGATACTTAGCACCGTTTGCTCCGAGAATCCAGTACCTCCATGGTGCTGTAGGACACTGGGTCGCGATAGGAAAACCGTTGTTGTCCTGAAGGTTATCCCTGCTCGGATCATACGTGAAGCTGATCGGATGCTCATTGCTGAGGTCCATGTCAAGCATTGCCCAGAAAGTCGGGTTCATCTCGTAATCGTAATTCTCATTTGAGTGAGAGCCCGGCCCGGGATAGTTCACAAGTGAACTGAATACGCCGTTATGGCATACCAGACAAAGTGATGAGGGTTCCGCAGGACCTGATTGCGCATCCACGGCCATATCGAAGGACGGGCTTCTGTACATGGTGTATGACTGAGGGCCCTGATCCCTGTTCCAGAGCGGATACTGTCCTGTACCTGAGTGCGGTGAATGACACATTGCGCAGGGCTCAAGACCGGCCTCACCGGTGATCACCTGCACATCATGCGGAGTTCCATAGATTCCGGGGGTTCCACCTTCTCTTGCCCAGAGGAATGTGACAAGACCCAAAATCAGTGTAAGTGCAGTTACGAGCACTAAGGTTTTCTTCATTGTTTTTTCACCTCCATCTTTTTAAAATATTGTTTTACAGCCAACTGCTGATACTTCAAACCGAAGTCCCTTGCGCTCTGTGAAATATACGAGAGCGCCAATTTGCTCTTTATCCTCACCTCCTTTCGCTGAAGATGCCGGAAAGCCTGATGATGCTAATGATGATCGGTTCCGCATGAGGAGCCTGGTGACGGATGCAACGCATAGTGGAAAAGACGGTTGTCGTTGGCGATAACAGGCTTTCGGATCTGGTTTTTCTCAAAGCTCCCTCCCTCCTCTGGAGTACCTGAGCTTTATGCCCATAAATTTGCTGCCCTGATGTCCTGTAATTATTCTGAGGCTGGTTTTTCTGCTCTGACTAAATTTTATACCCATACATAATATCATTGCAATGACAAAAAGGTTTGAATTCGCAAGTCTAAAGGTTGTAATTCTAATTAATACTAAAGTTTACAAAGCACTAAACTTTAGTATTATATTCAGAGATTTTATGCGAATAAAGGGCAAGCTGGAGCCTGTCTGAAACCCCGATTTTTTTATAAATCCTGTTACAGTGGGACTTCACCGTCTGTTCACTGATATGGAGTTTCTGGGCAATCTCCTTGTTTCTGTACCCCTGGCAGACGAGAAGGACGATTTCTTTCTCTCTTTTGGCCAATGTCGTCTTTTTCTCCTGATTTCTCATGGAATTGATGATTTTCATGAGGGCATTCCGGTCGAGCCAGAGTTCTCCTGACTTGACCGCCTTCAGCGCTTTTTTCAGTAGAACCGAATCGGCGCTCGGGGGGAGAATTCCCACAACCCCCCTGAGAATCAGGTCTTTCAGATGCTTATTGGTCATGTGGCGTATCATCCGGTCGCCGATAAGAAGAATTTTCAGGCGGGATAATGTTGTATAGTCGTCCGGAAGATTCCAGAGGACGTCAAGATCAGAATTGTAGTCGGCGAGTATCACATCAGGCTTCATTTGAGAAAGCCAGTCAGTGTCTTTCCTTGTATCGGGGCTGACAGGAAACACCCCGATTATTTCAATATCGCGCTCATCTTCGAGAAGTTTTTTGAGGCCCTCGCCGAAAATTGTATTGCTGCACCCTATGAAAAGTCTCAACGCCATTAAATGTAATTATACCTGATTATCCCCAATCGGGCAAAAAGAATTGCAAATATTTACTATTCTCAAATCCAGCGACAGAAATAGTCATTGCAAGCGACAGAAGGAAGGGATTGCTTCGTCACTTTGCTCCTCGCAATGACCTTTTTGTGTCGTCATTGCGAGCGACCAGCGGGAGCGCGGCAATCTGTCTTTGGTCGTCATCGCGAGCCGGAGGCGTGGCGATCTCGCTGTTGGCATGGAACGACGGGATTGCTTCGTCGCCCTGCTCCTCGCAATGACAGAATAGAGCAGAACCAGCGGGATTGCTTCGTCACGGCGTTCCTCGCAATGACGGAATAGGGGCGGAAGAAGGGTTTTTATGTCCCATCGGCCTTATTTGGGTTGCCCCCTTTGCCCTTTGCATCCCTATCCCCCGATGCTTTCATCTTCTTTCTGCACTCCACAAGGAGCTTCTGCGTATCCGCAGTGAAGTTGCCTGTTTCAATTGCTGCTTCCAGTAACGATGCCGCGTACTTATATAAATGAGTGTCGATAAATTGCCTGGCAAAAAATGAAAAATAGGTTGCAGGGCTGAAATTCATCTCTCTCAATGCATTGATATATGCGAACCCCTTTTCTTTTTGCCCTGTACAGATAAGTACCATTGCAAGGGCAGTCATCGCTTTCGGATATCCGGGCTCTTTTTGCAGCAATGCTTCAAGACGGGCAATGGCGTTTTCTACGGCACCGGTAAAAACTTCACAGGTTGCATAATGGACAACTGTATCTCTCGACACAGGTGAAATCTGCATTGCCCGGTTATATGCCGAAATCGCTTCTGCATAGCGGCCAAGATTATAATTAACATTTCCCATGCTTTCAAGGGCATTCGAGAAATCGGGCTTTTTCGAGACAGCTTTCTCCAGGTATTCCAGTGCCTCCGGATATTTTCCGATTCCGGATGCCTGGACAGCAAGATCAAAGAGAGCCTTTGCATCATCGCCGCCTTTTTGGACAAGTCTTTCCTTTCCCAGCATGAAGTAGTACTCGTGCTTGGCTGCCATTTTTTCTTCATCAAGCAGTCCGTAATGGTGAACGGGTATTTCACTGCGCTGCACAGAAATCCCCAGTGTAGTGAGCGATGGTTCGATCCGCTCATGCACAGGGTCCTCAAAACGAATGCGAGGATCATTCGGAAATAACCGTACCTTCTCGCCGTGGAACCATCCTGTGCCCGCTTCCTCTGACGCGTATGCCCCATCATTTTTAATCCATCCTGAAGTATTCACTGGTACGACATAATTACGGCTGACGAGTGTATAGGCGACAGCGGCAGGATTTAATGATTCCGGAGATTCAGGGTCTGCATGCTCTTCAGAGTCATCGTGGGCCGGAGGCGTGGCGATCTCTCTGTTGGCGTTGACCGACGAGATTGCTTCGTCGCTTCGTTCCTCGCAATGACCTTTTTGTGTCGTCATCGCGGGTGACCGGAGGGGGTGAGGCAACCTGTCTTTTGTCGTCATCGCGGGCGGAGCGTGGCGATCTCGCTGTTCTGAGTGAGATTGCTTCGTCACTGCATTCCTCGCAATGACGGGGGAAGAGGTCCTCCTCGCAATGACTGTCTGTTGAAGTTTACCCAAATCCTTGAATCCTCGACCCCTCGACCCCTCTGTAATGAGTTCTCTGAGCCTTCCATAGTCAGAGGAAGAAATAGCTTCATCCGCGTCCAGAATCAGTATCCATTTGCCGGTAGCCTTCGAGAGCGAAAAATTCCTCGCATCAGAGAAGCTGTCAGTCCACGCAAAATCATATACCTTAGCGCCGAGGGCTGTTGCAATATCTTTTGTCCTGTCTGTTGAGCCTGTGTCAACAACGATCATCTCATCTGCAAGGCCTTTTACGCTCATTAGGGCGCGGGCAATGTTATCCTGCTCATTCTTTGCGATCATGCATAAAGAGACAGAGAGTGATGGAGCCTCATTGAGATTGGGGGATTGTGAATCAGAGATCGTTTGAGACCGGCGGAGATCTGAGACAGTGTGAGATTCGTTGGAAGAGGAGCGAAACGGTCTGTCTTCTTCCTCTTGTAAGTCATCGCGGATGGAGCGTGGCGATTGCGGTGTTGTTCCGAACGATGAGATTGCTTCGTCGCGTTGCTCCTCGCAATGACTCCCATAGTCCTCATCGCTGGCGACCGGAGGGGGCGAGGCAACCTGTCTTTTGTCGTCATCGCGAGCCGGAGGCGTGGCGATCTCTCTGTTGGTGTTGAACGACGGGATTGCTTCGTCACTGCGTTCCTCGCAATGACTCCCATAGTCCTCATCGCGAGCCGGAGGCGTGGCGATCTCTCTGTTGGCGTTGAACGATGAGATTGCTTCGTCACTGCGTTCCTCGCAATGACGGGGGAAAAGGTGCTCCTTGCAATGATCTTTTTGTGTCGTCATTGCGGGTGACCGGAGGGGGTGAGGCAACCTGTCTTTTGTCGTCATCGCGGGCGGAGCGTGGCGATCCCGCTGTCGGCATTCCGCGAGCAGACGGCGCGTTTTTTCAGTCGCAAGACCCAGCATCACTGTTGCCTCAAGCAGCCGGGAGGCATAATCAAACCGTTTCAATGAGATTAACTGTTCCGCCATATTTGTAAAATATGGTCCCGGATTGAACATGGAGTCCTGTGACTTTTTGGCATATTCAAATCCCTCATCTTTTCTGTCAGAGCAGAAATATGATACTGCGAGCAATTGCACTACCAGCGGATTATCAGATTCTATTGCATGGATATTTTTGAGAGCACGGATAGCTGCATCAGGATTGCCGGCATAGAGTTCACAGGTTGCATACATAAAACTTGCATCTATGGAATCAGGGGATAGCTGGAGAGCCTTTTTGTAAGACGAGAGGGCTTCCTCATACCTCCCGAGGCTGTAGTATGATGTCCCTAACCCATAGTAGGCTTTTCCAATATCAGGCCTGATAGCAATAAGTTGTTGCCAGTATTCCAGAGCTTCATCAAATTTCTCGAGTTCTGAAGCCTGTACCGCTAATTCATACAGAGCAACCGGATCTTTTTCACCCTGCTTGGAGAGTTTTTTTCTTCCCATTTGATAATACAGCTCACCTTTTGCAAGCACATGGTGCTTCATTAATTTCCCATAATGGTGGATGGGTATTTCTGTTGGCTTGATATCTATGCCGATTTTTTTCAGAGAATTTTCAACCATTTCGTGAACGGGATTTTCGAACCGGATGCGGGAGTCATTCGGGAACAGCCTCACTTTTCTGCTCGGGAACCATCCTGAGCCGGCCTCTTCCCGGTATTTCCCGTCGTTGGGATACCAGTTTACGCAGACTTCACCGACATAGTTCCTCGAGACGAATGAATAGGCTACGGAAGGTTTGGAGGTTCCCTTTTTGTCATCGCGGGTGAACGGAGGCGTGGCGATCTCTCTGTTGGCGTTGAACGGCGGGATTGCTTCGTCACCGTGTTCCTCGCAATGACGGAATGGGTTGGAGGACGGAATTGTATCGTCGCGCTGCTCTTCGCAATGACCTTTTTGTGTCGTCATCGCGAGCGGAGCGTGGCGATCTCGCTGTTCCAAGTGAGATTGCGTTGTCGCTTCGCTCCTCGCAATGACGGGGGAAGAGGTGCTCCTCGCAATGACTGTCTGTTGAAGTTTGTCCAAATCCTTGAATCCTCGACCCCTCGACCCCTCTGTAATGAGTTCTCTGAGCCTTTCATAATCCGAAGCAGCGATCACCTCATCGGCATCAAGAAGCAGTATCCAATCTCCTGTTGCCTTTGAGATAGAGAAATTACGCGCGTCGGAAAAGTTGTCTGTCCACGGGAAATCATGTACGGTTGCGCCAAACACCCGTGCAATCTTCTTTGTCCTGTCTGTGGAACCTGTATCTACCACTATCATTTCGTCAATAACAGGTTGAACACTCTGAAGCGCGTGCATGATATTTTGCTCTTCGTTTTTTGCGATCATGCATAAAGAGATAGTGCCCTCTTTTTTGACGTTGCGATCCGCCTCAGACGGAGTGGCAATCTCTTCCGTTTCGATGTCACTATGAGATTGCTTCGTCGTCCTGTCCCGACGCATGTCGGGATCGGCATTCCTCGCAATGTCAGCATTTTCTCCCTCAATTGACCCCATTTCCCCTTGCATCCTATTAAATGAACCCCTTGACGACCTTATCTCCATCACTCCCACCTTCTGCCTCAGCTTCAGCGCAAGATTGAGTGTATCGTCATCGATCCCGAAGGCAATCAACGCCTTTTGTATCTCGTCCATTGCCTGTCGGAAGAGCCCCTGCTGAAGGAGGTTGTCGATAAGGATAAACTGCAGTTTTCTGCAGAATGGATAAAGCCCAATTGCCTCACGGAAGCGTTTTTCTGCTTCAGGCAATTTCCCGAGATCTACCGCAGCAGAATAGTAGTTGATCACTATGTCTTCAGACGTAGAGGAGAGAACAAATGCCTTTTCGAACAGGGTGAATGCATCCTCTTTTTTCCCGTGACTCCATTTAAGCGCACCAAGATTTGAATAGGATTCACCATATCCCATGTCGGCATCCAGCGCCTTTTGAAAAAATCTCTCCGCGTCAGGATACAGGAGTTTCGCAAAAGCGAGAGTTCCCTTGAGATTCAGGGCTCCGGCAGAGGTGCGCATATTCAGGACTTCATCGGCATACTGCTCAGCTTCAGTCAGCTGACGCAACCCTTCCTTACAGTAGCCCATAAGCTCAAGCGCCATTACGTCATTCTTTATTCCCTCCGGCAAGTGTTCCAGGACATTAAGGGCCTCTTTGAATTTGCCGTCATCGATCAGTAATTCTGCGAGGGCGAAGTAGAGTCTTTTGTCATCAGGATATGCGTCGATCCCCTGCCTGAGCGTAACGACTGCGTTCCCTTTTTCTCCCTTTTGCCTCAATTCATCCGCAAGAAAAAGGCTGTCCATGCTGAACCGTTTCCTTGCGTCGGCTTCAGGACCGCCCTGATGTATCCATTGCTCGATAAAGACTCGTCTGTCTTTATTGAGGAGAGAGGCAATGTCTGCAGTCCGGCTGTCAGGTCTGTGATGGCCATGGAAATGCACAAATACATCACCGGCGATCATATTCCTGTACCCTTCCTCTGAAGCTCTGAAACAATAATCCTTATCCGCATATTTAGGCATGTCATACCGCTCATCGAAGAGACCGATCTTCTCCGCCATCTCGTGACTGAAGAGCATGCAGAAACTGTCCACGTTTTTTACATACACACGACGGTATCTGTTCCTGTCCCTGAATTCCTTTGCAAACGCTTCAAGGGCTGTTCCGTCCGCGTTTCGTTCCTCACAATGCCCCGTCTTTTTGTCATTGCGAGCCGAAGGCGAAGAAATCTCGTTGTTGAGCTTGATGCGGGAGATTGCTTCGTCGTCCGTCTTGGCGGACTCCTCGTAATGACGAGAAGAAAAGGTGTCATTGCGAGCAGATTCTTTTTTTGTCATTGCGAGCCCGGAGGGCGTGGCAATCTTAACTCCCTGCCGTCCTTCCATGTTTACCGTCATGGGCCCGACTATCCCGATATCGTCAGCACTGCTGTGGCATTCAAGCAGACCCGTAAGCCAGTCTTTCGTGACTTCAACCGCATCATTCAGAAGAACGATGTGCTCACCCGATGATTCAGCCATCCCCAGGTTGCAGGCTTGGGAAAAACCCAAAGGCTGTGATGAAAGATTCAGGGATTCGAGGGTTCGAGGATTCGAGTCCATTGACCCCTTGACTCCTTGACTCCCTCCCCCCTCAATGTGAGAGGGTACTTTTATCAATCTGCAATTCCTGTTTTCCTTCAGAAGCCTCCGGAGCCATTTCGGCGGGGCAAACGAGGCAATAAGGGGAACAAATATCAGTTCATATGACTCTCTGGTATGTTTCAGAACGCTCTCCACGCACTTTCTTGAATACTGCCGCTGACCTGAGAGAAGGATAACGATGGAAACCAATCCTTCAGTCCTGAATTGATGCGGGGCAGGATCAGTTTCCTGTTCAACAGGGTGCATCATCTGCGTGTCACTTAATATATTCATGGGCTCTTTCAGTTCCGGCGCGGAACCAGTATATACTAAGTGTTTAATCTCCGAAGGTTCAGGAACGGGGATATAATGTTTTTTTGGATCAAAGGGCTGGGCCAGAATATCCGACAACATCTGTGGTGAATTATGATGTCCATATGGCAGGTCTTTGGGCAAATTCCACTTACTCTTGTATCTTTCCCATGCCTCCCACAATTGTCTGTTATACTGCATGTCGCCACGGCCCTGTGGTCCTCCCGTGTGATGGATAAAGACATCATTTGCGATATACGTCTTGAACCCGGCGATATTTGCCCGCCAGGTATAGTCATCGTCCTCAAACCCGAATTTTCCGAACGATGCATCAATGCTCCCGATCTTATCAATGACTTCTCTCCGGATGCACATGCAGAATCCGACAAGCCGGACAGAGGGCGTTAGTTGACCGTGATGCTGTTGCGTAAACAGTGACGCGAAATTTTCCAGTTCATCGATGTTCTGGTATGAAACATTTGGCACAATCTGCGCTCCAGAGACATAATTTGAGCGGGGACCCAGCACCCCAATGTAAGGATGAGACGTCATATGCGCGATGAATCTTGTCACCCATCCTTTTGTAACGATCGTGTCATTGTCCAGCAGGATAACGTAATTACCTTTTGCGAGCGACATCGCCTGGGCGCGGGCAGGCGGGCAGCCGACATTTGTCGGATTTTCAATCAGTATGATATCCGGCAACGAACGCAGGTACTCGAGCGAACCGTCTGTTGAAGCATTATCCACAACGATAATCTCATGCCTCTCAGGAGTATTTTTCCGTATTGATTCAAGGCAGGCTTTTATATTTTCAAGTCCATTGTAATTCAGAATGAGAATGGATACGAGTGGAGCCTCCTCGTGTATCACAGGAGAAGGAACAAATGGCTTCCCCGACGCGTCAATAAAGCTCAGCTCAACTTCCTGATGGCAGGCATTTGGGGTAAAATGCATGAATTGCCTGAGATCGATCCTGTATCCCTTCTCGAAGAGTTCAGTCAGTTTCTCAGGGCTGTATTCCCTCTTATTACTTGCCCTGTTTGTCCACGATTGCTGGACAATATTTGCCGGCGTGCAAAAAGCAGCAGACTGCTCAAAACACAGAAGGAAGGGTTTTTCTTTTTGAAATATGGATTTGTTGGCGTCAATGAATGCTTCAAGAGTATTTGGATTACGGAACGGAAATTGAGCGATAAAGGGCAGGATATCTTCTGTCCTATAAACAGAACTCGAGACCTCAAGTGGATAGCCAAAGTCACATTCACCCTTTGACCAATCGTACTTCAGAATGCCCTTGCCTACGGCTTCAAAATCGGGAAGTCGCTGATCCCTGTTCAGAGAATAGCAGTATTGGGTATTTCTTCCCAGACGAAGAGAGAATCCAAGAGCGTCAGTGTGACTTTCCAGACTTTGGAGAACCTCAAACATGCTGAAATCCCTTACAAATAAGCTGTTATCACGAAGAAATAGAACATGGTGAAAAGGAGCCAGTAGGGCACACATATCGCTTCGGAAATCCTGCTCACGAATAAACTGAATGGATGTATGCTGTCTGTACTCTTCAGCAAGTTTCTCATATTGTGTGGTATGCAAGGTAGCTGAAGTAGTATATAAAATGCGGATTTGAGTTGTTTCGATATCTCGACCATATAAGAGAAAGGAACGCAGTACTGCATCAAGCTTTAGAGCGCGGTCTTTACTGAATATCAGAACGATGCAAGAGAATTCCATAATTTTTTATAATAAATAATTCAGAACAACAATGTCACTAATGCAGTTTTTCCCATAGTGACTTTGCTGCAATATTCTGAGGTTCTAAGGTTAGAGCTGCAATAAGATAATTTTTTGCTTTTTTGAAGTTTGAACGATGTAGTTCGAATGATGCAAGTCCTGTCAGCGCTTCGACATTACGGAAATCGCTTTGAAGTAAGTTGAGAAGCTTTTCCTCCTCGGGAGTCGGTCCTTTTATTATTGTAGCCATTTTTTTGATAAAAATTTTCCCAATATCTTCTTCCATTTTGTTTTCTTGATTTTTTATAAATTTTCTGTATCCGTCAAAGTCCATAATTTTCACATCATAATTATCAATACATTCCTTAATTTTAGAACAAATACTATTGATGTTACTGAAATCAAATTTATATTCTTCAGGTATAGGCATATCGTTATAATAATTAGCTGCTCCTATTTTACCCACAATCACACAGCATCCATTTGATGCTGTTTCTCGAGGGATTCTATCCATGCCTGGATGATTACCAAAGTCAATATAAACCTTACTCATGTTATAAAGATGTACTAATTGACTAGTATTGAATCCCTTGAGAGGTATAAATTCTATTGAATTATTTTTGCAGTTATTTATAATTTGAACAGTTGTTTCCAAACCTTTGGCAGGATTGAATAAAACAATATTTTTCCTATGAGCTACTCTGATATTTCTATCTAAAAATAAATGATTCAAATATTCGCCAAGATAAAAATTTCTACCTCCATTATTTTCAACATAATTTTGGGCAAAATTAGACTGGCAAAGATGATAGATATTTGAATCACTCCAATTGCTAAACTTTCCCTCAGAAGATCGTAAATTATTATCAACACTCAACCACCAAATGCATTTTCTAATTTTTGAAAATTTATCCAATAGCTGTGTCCAGACCTCAGGGACTATTAAAATATTATCCTTTTGATCTTCTATATGAACAGTTTCTCTGGTAATATATTGATCATATATGCGAGAGGAAGGTTTCCCATTACATAAAATATCGCCAAAAGCGCTTTCTTTGTAAGCAACGTAACAATTATAGCCTAATATATTAAATTTATGAGAAAGTTGATGTAATGCTTCAGGTCCGCCTGTTTCGCTTTTAAAGGGGATTACTATATATATTTTGCTATTGTGCTGTAAAATTATATGTTGATACTTCTCCTTAACATAATTATGCTCCTTTTGTCTTAACTCTTCGTTTACGATTTTACTGAGCTGATAGTCCCATGTTCTATTTACCACATTGATTTTGTTCAACATCAAAGGTTCACCATACTTATCATGCAATCTCTTGTAATAATCGCAATCCATCAACCAAATTAGATTCTCATCAAATAGCAGAATATTCTTATTACGAATTGTAAGTACACTGGGTGAACTAATTGTATTATTTCCTAAGTAGATGTTTCTATTATATTGGGGATAAAATGGACGATAAAATCTAATGCTATCATTGCTGTGTTCACATGCAGTAACTAACCAAGAGGCCTGAGGGTTTTGAGAAAATGCCTCAACAATTTCTTTTATGCTGTTATCAGAAAAGAGAAAATCATCTTGGAATAAAATCTTGATTAAATGACCTGTACAATTGATCAAGGCGTTATTTAAATTTGCTGAAGAATTGCCTCGTTTATTCTCATTTCTCAGATATTTTAAATTAAGAAAGCTTTCCCATTTTTTATATAGATTATAAATGTTATCATCCGTGCTATGGTCAGAAATTACTACTTCAATATTTTTATATGTCTGTTCATAAATTTTGTTCAAACTGAAATCCAAAAACTCCACTCCATACCCATGCATTTCATAGCAAGGAATTGCTATAGAAACTAAAAGGTGATTATCTTTTTTTCTCCCAAAATACTCGATATGTATATCTCTATAAAAAATATCTATTTCTTTGAACCCAGCATAATTCATCATCTCACGCACTATATATAAATCAAAAACATGATAGTGAGTATAAATTTGGGGATTTGATAAATAGTTCTTATGCCAAATATCAAAATTATTAAAACAAAAATCTTTTGTTATATCGAAATTCATTAAGAATTCTTCTGTATGTGATTTATCATCAACCCCGACGTTATTATTTAGGTCCTCTATTAAATGGCTTAGCGTTGTAACACATCTTTTATGATCGAAAGTCTTTTGATAGTGTGGAATACATGCATATATAATTCCATCTTCTTTTAATATTCTTTTCCATTCTAAAAGAGCTTTTAAAGGATTAGTCAAATGTTCGATTGTGTGAGAAGATATTACCAAATCAATACTACTATCAGAAAGCATAGGCAGAGAATGAGCGTCAGCTTGGATGTCAAGTCTATATTCAGTATTGATATAACTTGAACTAATATCAACACTAATAATCTTATTATTTTCTACTATTTTTTCAATTATTGAATTTACTGCACCACCAATTCTTAAAATAACTTTGTCTTTATTCCATTCATTTTTATGAAACAAAGCCTGGCAATTAAAAATAAAACGTTGCTGGTTATAGTCGTTACACATCATAGATTGATCAGGTTATCAATCAAGCGCTTAATTTATTTTCAAATAAATTAAGCGCTTGGGCTATACATTGATCCATATTTAAATATTGGTATGTTCCAAGCCGTCCACAAAAATAAACATTTTGCAGCTTGTCAGCTGTCTGCTGATACAATTTATATCTGGCTCTATTTTCATATGATGGTACAGGATAGTATGGCTCATCATCGTTCCAGCAAGGATACTCTTTACTGATAGTAGTGTTCGAAATCTCTTGTTTATAAAGATATTTATATTCAACAATGCGTGTAAATTCATAATTGTTTGGATAATTGATAACGCCGGTATGCTGATGATATTCTTTGGCATATCTTTCAAATTGGAAGTTTAAACTTCGGTAAGGAAGTTGACCGAAGTAATAATTAAAAAAGGAGTCAATGGTACCCGTATACACAAGTTTATCAAAAACTACTTCGTTAACGATATTCCTAAAGTCTGTATTTAGCAAAATATGAATGTTGTGATGATCAAGCATCCTTTGAAATATTTTGGTAAAGCCTTCTTTCGGTAAGCCTTGCCATTTGTCTGTGAAATACCTCTTGTCATTGTTCATTCTGATTGGCAAGCGAAGAGTTACAGAAGCATCTAACTGTATAGGATCTATCCCCCATTGTTTCTTAGTATAATTTTTATAGAATGCGTTATATAAATCCCATCCAACTTTACTAACAATTGCTTCTTCTGAATTTTGGGGATTGACAATTGGTTCTCTAATCTTATTCAGAAATTTCGGTAGTTCCTTTGAAGATAACTTTTTTTTAAAAAAATCATTTATTGTATTTATATTAAGCGGTAATGCATAAAATTTTCCCTCGACAAAGGCATCTACGTAATGAACATAGTCGTTGAACTCTGTAAATTGTGATATATAATTCCAAACACTTTTATTATTAGTATGAAAAATATGCGGGCCATATTTACTAATAAGAACTCCATTATTATCATAGTGATCATAAGCATTTCCACCTATGTGATTTCGCTTGTCAATAATTAATACCTTTTTATCCAGCTGACTTGCTATTCTCTCAGCTAATGTAGAGCCAGAAAAACCACAACCGACAATCAGAAAATCATACATTTTTCAAAAATGGGAAAAAATGCTCGTTTATTACTTCTTTTAGTCGTATAGCTATCTCAATACAATATTTTAAACATATATTATAGTTAAACTCAATACTAGCAACCCTATGATGATAATATGCTGGATTTAATGTGTTACAAATATCGATTATTGCTTGAACGCTTTCAGCAAATATCATTCCATATGGATCAAAATAATTAGAAATATTGGGACATCCCCAATAAATAGGGATGGTTTTCGTAATAAAACAATCTAGAAGCTTTTCAGTGAACCAATTATTAACCTTTGCATTTTCTATTGCAATGTGGAACTGAGAACTCATCATTAATAGTTTGCTGGAAGGAGAAATCGGTAATATGGGGTTATTGTCGATACTTTCAACTGGGAGCGCACCGCTGATCCAGAAGGACTTTGGCATTTTAATTTCTTTTTGGCGGAACCAGATTTTTTGTCTAAGCAAATGGCCTTCCGTAAATTTTTTAGCACCACATATGAATGAAACATCAAATGTTTTTTTCGTAGGCTCTATTTGTTGAGCATCTGACGGGTCTATCCATGACGTGCCAAATACAAAAAGGCGCGAATTGCTGCAAGCGGTCAGAATTTCTTCATCATGAGCGAGAATGAGATCAAACAAATCCCTATTTCGAATTACTTCAGCATTCGGAATACGAAAAGGTTGCACTTCGGAAAAAACGGTTAATATTCTGAGAACATTAGAAGGCGGTTCAAAAGGAAGAATATTGTTATAGATTACCACCGGTTGGGGGAAAACTAATTTCCTTTTATCCATCCAGTCACAGTTAATAATGTCAGCTTGATACATTTTTGCTAAAGAAATAAATTCTGTAGTCCGTTATGTTCCCGGTATATCTAAATCTAACATTCTGTTTCTTATCTCAAAACGTAATATCCCGCAAATAGAGTTTTTCTCGATACATATATCTGAAATCCAGCGATAACGACAGAGAATACTTGATTTATCAGTCATTACAAGCACCTACAGGGAGCGCGGCAATCTCCTCAAAATAGGCGAGATTGCTTCGTTGTTACTCGCAAAGCCATTCTTATCACTGGATTTTGATATATAATAACACTTATTTCTCCTGAAGTTATGGAATAAATGTTCAGAGACAGTGCATCTGGCAAGAAACTTAAAGTCTTTGCCACGATTCGGGAATAAGATCCTTCGGATCTAATTCTTGCGATGCAAACCATTTTTTCGGAGAAATAACGATTTTTTCAGGATTAGCAGACAACCATGCCCCCCACCAACTGAAAGTACTGTTGGCGGTAATATGATGCTTGCATAAACTCATAAGCCACAAATCTTCATAATTTCTGTCAGGGCCATTATTGGTCATATAAGACGTAGGATATTCGAGTCGCAGATTATTGAACGCCCATGCCGGATCATCTGAAAAAACGAAAAAGCAAGGTTTGTCTATTATTTTGGTAACCTTCTCTATGGCACTGTAATAGTAATCTGCAGGGCAGATACCATGCACTCTGTTTGTATGAGGATTACTGACATAGTCACATCTCCGAATATGTACAGATACCGCATTCACACTCAGAATCTCTTGTGCCATTTTTTCATTAACAGCATCTGGGGCGCTTCTTAAAGTGAATTCATGCCGAATAACATTCTCTATGTCGTCAAAATACTTGGCGCTCTGCCAGTATCCTTCAAGATAGACGTCTTTGGGTACTTGCAGCATATCAGGATCAAAATAATATGCTTTTTCTCTTACAATGGAACCGGAACCGCGAATACTCATAATATCGTTTATGGATGCAATATCCTCAATAATATTGAAGTGCTGAAGAGAGTATCTATGTAAACGGTAGCTTTGAAACCCGGAGATATCAAGTTTCAGGGGAACTTCATTCATATAGGCGATTTTGCGGGCAAACGCATATTGAAATAATTGATTGCCCAGTCCGCCGATTAAAAAAACAATAACCACTTGGCCTTTAACCTTGGAGAATCACTTAATGGAGAACTTGATATGAAAGTGTTGGACTTGCTCATGCAAGCATTCATTGACTATTGCGCTCTTAAGCAACTGGATATGACTTCCAGATCAGTTTCGGTCAGTTCCGGGTAGTTTCCTGAGTAAAAACCGCAATTATGAATGAAATCCGTTTCTGGCAAATCATATTTATTTTGCACATATTTATTGTAAAAAGGCTGATTCTGCATATTACCTGCAATCATGGGACGGATTTCAATACCAGCGCCACTAAACTGAAACAGATATTTTTCTCTTAATGTTGGTGTCTTGCACAACACCGGCAGACAAAAACTGGACAATCGGGATATGTGTGAATGATCCAATGGCAAAAGATCAGCGTTAGACTCGATAATTTTGTTCAAGCGCCTGTAATTTTTTTCACGTCTATCTATTGCTTCCTCCAAAAACTGTAATTGCCGAAGCCCCAAGAAACCTGTTATCTCGGTGGGTCTGAAATTAAAACCCAAATCATAAAAACTGTATTTTGCATCAAATTCGCTGCGTATATGCATTTTCTTGCGCCACCTGAATTGCTGTTCAGAATTGAGATTTCTGTCCCAGCCATTAGCCCGGACAATAGTTAGCATTTCTGCGATATTCTCATCGTCGGTACAAACCATACCACCTTCGATTGTAGACATATGATGGGCAACATAAAATGAAAAACTCGATACAATCCCGAAGTTACCGGTCTTTCCAGCCGGCAATTCAGTCCCAAGCGATTCACAATTGTCTTCAATTAAAATGATACGGTGCTCATTGCATATATTTCTAATCACATCCAGATCCCCCGCAAAACCAAGGGCATTTGTAATAAACAAAGCTTTCAATTCGACTGAGCTCAACCTTTCCTCTAAATTATATGACATCATATTCAGTGTTTTTTTCTCACAATCGATGGGGACAGGTACAAAGCCCAACTGGATTATCGGCATTACGTTAGTCGACCAGGTTAAAGCCGAGAATCCTATTTTGTCATCTTTCTTTAACAGACCAAGGTTTGCCAATGTCTGTATAATCGCAAGATTGGCACTACCACCACTGTTGAATAATACAGCGTATTTGCGGTTCTGATAGCTAGCAAAGGCTTTCTCAAATTCAAAGCAGTGATGGTCCATGCTCAGTCGCTGGGCCTTAACTATAAACTCCGCAAGTGCTTGTTTCGTTTCATATTCATTAATAAACGCATTTTTCATGAGTGGGATCATTATGATAGTCCTTTGTTATATTTTTGGTCTCGATACTCTTTAATCACCCGGTCTATACCGTCATCCAGTGTTATGGAAGGCTTAAATCCTAATGAGTCCAACTTGGAAGTATCAAGACATTTTCTCAACATTCCATCGGGCATGCCATTATCCCAATATATCTTCCCATAATAATTAACTTTTTCTGATATTATTTCAGCTAATTCCTTGATTGATATATCAGTTCCCCATCCAACATTAATTATTTCAGGTGAATTCCAATTCTTTGTTAGGAACAGTAATGCAGAAGCAAGATCATCCACGTGCATGAACTCCCGTCTTGCAATGCCACTTCCCCAGAGTACCACTTTTTTTTGATTTTCATCAATAGCATCAACAAATTTTTTGACTAACGCTGCAAGAACATGTGAATTCATTGGATCAAAGCTGTCATTAGTCCCATAAAGATTACATGGTATAGGATTCAGACATTGCAACCTATACTGCTTGTGATAATACTGTGTCAAACGCAAACCCGCTATTTTCGCAAGTGCATAACCTTCGTTGGTTGGTTCGAGAGGACCTGTCATAAGATATTCTTCTTTCATGGGTTGAGGGCATTCCCTCGGGTAAATACAAGAACTACCCAGAAATACAAGTTTTTTTACGCCGACCTTGAGGCACTGATGAATGATATTACTTTGAATCATGATGTTATCGTAGAGAAAATCTCCCGGAAATTCCCTGTTTGCCTGAATCCCTCCGACCCTTGCAGCAGCTAAAAAAACGTAAGCCGGATGTTCTTGCGCAAAAAAAAGTTCAACATTTCGTGTGTCCCGTAAATCGAGTTCCTGTCTGCTAACGGTGACAATTCTATTGTAGCCCTCACTCAGTAAGGCTCTCATAATCGCGGAGCCGACCATTCCATTGTGACCGGCTACAAAGATGGTATCGTTTTTATTCATAAGTCCGCATACGAAAAAGGTCGAGTATCAGCATTATTAATATAATAACATTTTTCATTTCTCTACATTATTTGTACTCCACATACTCCGCAATCTCGTCTTATCATCTGAGATTGCCACGCACCTTTCAGGTGCTCGCAATATATTAGGGACGTTGGTTCTCAGAGTGCATTACTCATTGAACCACCAATTTTTCAACTCTGGCTATAGCCCTGTTAACGCTTGATGTGTTCACTTTAAGATGACGTGCAATCTCCGCACCGGAAAGTCCAAGTTCTTCACTGCTCCGCCGGGCGATTATGTTTCGGGTTTCGCTTACCTTGCGTCTCTTGCTGCCGTGCTTCAGTTCCTCAGGATTTATTTTGCTCTACCTGCATTCCTGTCGGAGTCATGTCAATAGGTGTGTAAAAAGCATTTAGGCGGCCATCCTTTCAAGCACCTTGGTTTCCTGCTTCAATACACCATCGACAAAAGTCCTTCCTTTATAAACATCAGCCAATAACCAGTATCCTTTTAAGGCACGAAAGTTCTTTTCTGCTATCTGGAGAAGTTTCCAGATCATCGCCGTTGCATTCTGAACCTTCTTAAATCTTTTTGCTGCATCAGTTCTCAGTGTCACCTCTTACATTAAGCTAACCTAAAAACCTATCTTTTTCTTACAATCTTTTGTATAAAAGAAATCCTGGTTCAGAATCAATTAACCCAAAGGAAAAGGGATAACCAGGAGATTTCTTTTGGCGAGAACCCCCTCCTGATCATCCCCCCAAAACATTTTATTGATACTACATTTTGCTATAGATGTAAAGAGGCTTTTTGAGTTCGGGAAAAGATATCCGTGGCCGAAGCCGGCAGATTGCCCGCAATGCA